>JANYFP010000560.1 GCA_025362555.1 Verrucomicrobiota bacterium | reverse complement strand
GGGCGCGATTTTGAAGCGTCCGATCGAGCTGTAGGAGGTGGCTTCACGCCCCGACATTTTAGCGCGCATTTTTGCGCAAGCAAAGCTTCGGGGCATAAAGCCCCTCCTACAGCGGATCACAAACGCCTCACTTCTTCTTATTCAACGCCGCACTGAACCAATCGCCATTGAGCGATTGCGGTGCGGCAGGTGCTGGTCGCGCAGCGGGCGCGTGAGTCGAACGCACTTGCCCCGGCCCCTTGACCGGACGCCCACCCGCGCCCGCCGCCGTGCGCGCACCCAACTCCGGCTTGCTGCGCATCGACAGCGCAATGCGGTTACGCGGCAAATCAATCTCCGTCACCGTCACCATCACCTTCTGCCCGGGCTTCACCACACTCGCAGGTTCTTTCACAAAACTATCCGCGAGCTGGCTCACATGCACGAGTCCGTCCTGATGGACACCCACGTCGACGAACGCGCCAAACGCGGTGACGTTCGTGACAATCCCGGGAAGTTTCATCCCGGGCTTTAATTGCTCGGGCTTGCTGATGCCTTCCGCAAAACTGAACACTTCAAACTGCTCGCGCGGATCACGACCGGGCTTCGCGAGCTCAGCCATGATGTCCGTCAGCGTCGGCAGACCGACCGTTTCCGTGACGTAATTTTCGAGCTTTAACTTCGCGCGCGCTTTTCCATCGCGCATCAAATCCGCGACCGTCACGCTCAAGTCCGCGGCCATTTTTTCCACGAGCGGATAACGCTCCGGATGTACCGTGCTCCCATCGAGCGGATTTTCCGCGCCGCGAATTCTCAAAAATCCCGCCGCTTGCTCAAAAGCTTTCGGCCCGAGCCGCGTCACTTCGAGTAACTCCGCACGTGTCTTAAACGGTCCTTTCTCGTCGCGCCGCGCGACAATGTTGCCGGCGATCGCCGCGTTGAGGCCGGATACATAACTGAGTAATTGTTTCGACGCCGTGTTCACCTCGACGCCGACACCGTTCACTGTGCTGACGACCGTGTCGTCGAGCGAACGCTTCAGTGCGTATTGATCAACGTCGTGCTGATACTGACCCACGCCGATTGATTTCGGATCGAGCTTCACGAGTTCTGCAAGCGGATCCATCAACCGACGACCGATCGACACGGCACCGCGCACCGTCAAATCGTGATCGGGAAATTCTTCGCGCGCCACATCGCTCGCCGAATAGATTGAGGCACCGGATTCGTTGACCATCATCACGGGAATCGAAGCGGGCAGCCCGAGGCCGCGCACAAATGCTTCGGTCTCGCGTCCGCCGGTGCCGTTGCCAATCGCAATCGCCTCGACGTTAAAAAATTTGATGAAGCCCTCGAGCTTCTCCTTCGCCTCAACCGCGTGACGATCGGGATAAACGACGTCATTGTGCAGCAATTTGCCCTGAGGATCGAGCGCCACCACTTTGCAACCCGTGCGAAAACCCGGATCGATCGCCATCACCGCTTTCTGTCCGAGCGGCGCAGCGAAAAGCAATTCGCGGAGATTATCGGCGAACACCTTGATCGCCACTTCGTCGGCGCGCTTCTTCGACTCAAGGCGCATTTCCGTTTCCATCGCCGGACTCAGCAAACGTTTCACCGCGTCGGTCACGGCGAGACGAACCTGCTCGCTCGCTGGATTTTTGGTGCGCACGAAAATTGGTTCGACCTCCGCTTGCGCCGCAAATTCATCGGGCAAAGTGACGCGCATCATCAGCATCATTTCCTGTTCGCCGCGGCGCATTGCGAGCACGCGATGACTCGGCGCTTTCGCCAGCGGTTCGCTCCACTCGAAGTAATCCTTGAATTTCGCCGCCTCGATTTCCTTGCCGGTCAAAACCTTGGAGGAAACCATCGCGGTCTTCTGATAAACCTGACGCAGCCGCGCGCGCGCGTCCTTGTCGTCGCTCACGCGCTCAGCGATGATGTCACGCGCGCCAGCGAGTGCTTCATCGGTTGAAGCGATTTTCTGCAGCGTATTTTTGCCGTCATCCGGCGTGTAAGCGAAACCCACATGGGCCTGCGCGGCGGCGATGGGGTCCGTGGCGACGTCTTGCGCGAACAGCAAATCAGCTAGGGGCTCGAGGCCCTTCTCTTTGGCGATCGTGGCGCGGGTGCGTTTCTTCGGACGAAACGGAAGATAGATATCCTCGAGCGCGGTGAGCGTCACGGCCGCCATGATCGAAGCCTCGAGGGTTGGGTTCAGGAGATTACGTTCTTTGAGGGAAGCGAGGATGCCGGCGCGCCGTTCGTCGATCGCCTTCATCTGCTCGAGTCGGTCGCGGATCGCGGTGACCTGAACCTCGTCGAGCATGCCCGTGATTTCTTTTCGGTAGCGGGAAATGAACGGCACGGTGGCACCTTCGGAGAGGAGCTGGGCCGTGGCGGCCACTTGATGAATCTTGAGGTTGAGCTCCTGCGCGAGAAGGAGCACGTGGTCGGGGTTCGGGAGAGACGGAAGTGACATCTGTAAGCTGCCCATGGGAAGGTTTCGGACGGTCGCCGCAACAGGGAAAATCCCCGGAACCAAAGATATTTTGTTTGCCCCGCGGACCGGTCCTTCAACGCGCGCCTCGCCTGATCCCCCAGGCAAAGGCACCCTCAGCGGAGACCCGTTTTCGGTTTGTCCGGCGAAGCGACATCAACGGAGAGAAAGGCTCGAAGGACTTCCAGCATCTGCGCGTTTTCCTCTTGAAACAAATTATGCCCGCCACGTTCCACCATTACAAATGTTGCATGGGGCATGAGCGCTTTGAATTGCTCCGTGAATGCCGGCAACGCGACGCGATCCATTCGTCCGGCAATCACCAAAACCGGCAGCGTTAGGTTCCTGAGTCCTGCCCGAGTGTCGAAAGTGGTGAATTCGCCGCCGACGGTGAAATCGGCGTCCCGGCCGAACAAAGTATAGAGAAGCGCGGAATTCATATCCAAATTCAGCGGCACCTCATTGGTAAAATCTGCGTTGTAGATGAAACTGGCCGGAATCTGACCGACGACGTCAGCCCACTCCTTCGTCAGCGGTGAAACCCCGCGCTCGTGGAGTTCCTGCATAGCCGCCCACACCGCGGGATAGTGCAGTTTAATCATCTGATTGCCGAAATCGACGCCGACCTGCCACATCTCGGCACTGAAAAACGTATTGGCAAGAATCAGACGCTTCACTGAGCCCGGGTATTTGATCGCAAACGCTTGAGCGACCATCCCTCCATAGGAGTGGCCAATGAGATTAATCTTTTCGAGTTTCAGCGCTAGGCGCAGTCCTTCGATTTCGTCGACGTGGCGAGCGAAAGTATATTGGCTCGGCGAGGCCGCCCGATCGGAATTTCCGGAGCCATAGGAATCCAAATAAATTACCCGGTGGGTGAGCGCGAGCGCCGAGAAATAAGGATAAAGGTAGTGCGCAGCGCCCGGACCACCTGAGATAATAACGATGGGCTCGCCCTGCCCTTCGCTGATGTACCACAGCCGCGCGCCGTTGACCGTGACGTAATTCCCCTCCGGCAATCGTGGAGGCTGCGGCGCAGCATGCCCGACAGACCCGAAGGAAAAAGAAAATAGGGCAACAGCACAAAGAGCAGATCGGAATAGAAAACAGGACGGAAAGATCATGGCTGTAATTTGATTTGCGTGGAAGGCGCACGAATTCCGCGACAAACTCTGTTCGTCCCGGGCACCCGTTGCGGAGCACCGTTCGCCTCCAAGGAGGCAGCGAAAACACTTAATTCATTCGGCGCGAGCATACAAAATTCGATCGGCTATCGCGCGTTTCATGCGCGCGGGATTTCTAGATCGGTATCCGGATCACGCGTGCCACCCTCGCGCATACCGAGTGATCGCCTTTTGGCCGCTAGGTTTATTCCATGTGTTACGTGGGCACCCCTGCCCTCACTTCGAAGTAGGCACTGCCACAGCGACAGATGTTGGCATCTGTGGCGGCACAACTACCGACGGGGCCACGAGGTCGTTCATTCGCTTCAATTGCTTTTCCAAAAACGCCGTGTCCTTAAACGGATCGCCACCGAAGCGGGCCCAGTACGCACGACCTTGTTTGTCAATCAGAGTGGTGGAGTGCAGCTCGATCTCCTCGAAGTCATCGTAGGATTTGAAGCGTCGCGCATTAACGTGATCAGTGTCGGTGAGCAATTGCACCGCCGCGCCATCGACCGGCTTGAACGCCATCGCGGACGGATCGGCTTTCGCACTACTCACCGCGAGCACCATCGTATCGAGCCTCGCCCAATCCGCCTTCTTCGCGCTGATCGCCTGCAATTGCTCCATGCAGTGCGCGCACTCCTCGTTCAGGTAGAAAACCAAAATCACATTTTTCCCCGCGTAATCCGCCAGTGTCACCGTCTTGCCGGTGCCGTCGACCACCGAGAGTTGCGGGGCCGCGTAGGGCTCCCATTTCGACGGACCGTAACCATCGAGTGCAGTCTTCGCGTAATCGCGCTGAGAAGCCGGGGCATTTCCCCGCGGCGCGGCCGTGATTCCCGTCTTCCGCGCGAGCGCGACGGGCCACAGGCCGGCATCAGCATTGCGCGTGACGTACAACAATCGCGCCATCGCGTCGGTCGCCTTCGCGGTTTCTCCCGTCGCGGCATACGCGCGCACCAAACCGGAGAGCGCAAAGAGATCATTCTTCGTGAGCGTCAGCGCTTTCTCAAACGCCTGGGCGGCGAGCAACGGGCTCTTCGCGTCAAGGTACGCCTCGCCGAGCGTGTTGTAGAGCGCCTCGGGATAAATGGGCGGATCCGCATATTCGCGCTGCTGAGTAAACCCCTTCTCGGCGGCATCAGCCAGAAGGCCGAGTCCGACGAGCGTTTCACCTCGCGCCAGCGCCAACCGCGCTTTCAACTCCAAGGCCTGAATGCCGTAGATGCCCTTGAGCATCCCATCGGCCTCCGCCTCTTTCTTCAGCTTCACGTGAGCCTCTATGTTCTTCTGGGCCTGAGTAACGATCGCCCTGCCCAAACCGGGCCCGCGCCTCGACGTATTGTTTGTTAATCCGGTCCTCCAATCCTTCGCGCCAAGGAATGGTCGCCGGGAGCAACAGTTCATCCCAGCGTTGATATTTGAGCAGGACTCGCGCGATGGCGCGCAGCCCCTGCGAGTGCGTGCTGAAAAAATTGTCGGAGTTACGCTCCGGATCGAGGGGCGCGTCGACCATCTGGCGCGCGCCAGCCAACGCCGCTTCGGGCAAGCCGAGCTGTTCTTGAATGTAAGAAAGGTAGGCGCGGTTGTGACCGTAATTCCAGTTGTCGAAGGTGAACGTGAACGAATCCTGCATCGCACGTTTTTCCAAACGGGTCGCGGCATCCATCGAAATCGCGGCCTCATCCCACATGCCAATAATGCTGTAAATATGTCCCGGCATGTGTTGCGCGTGACCGATGCCCGGTACTTCTGCAGTGTAAGCCCGGCAACTGGTCAGCGCCTGTTCGGGCTCGTGATAATCCCAGTTGTGAATCCGGTAGTGATGCGCGCCCGGATGATTGGGCTGGTGCGCGAGAATTTCCCGGATGATGAGCTCAGTGCCATAGCGACCACCACCCATCGTCGCCCGTGCGAGATACGCCCGGGCGTCCATGTCATCGGGAAATTTAATGCAAAGTGTTTCAAGCCGCTTGATGTGCTCGCCGTTACGACCGGAGTAGCGATCACTGCCGACCTCGTCTGCAGGATCCGTGACGAGATCCGGCAACAAAATGGGAACCCACGCCTCAATGAAGAGACGCTCCCGCTCGGTGACCTCGGCCTTGCGCTTCACCGCCTCACGGAGAAAATCCGCCGCACGATTCGGTCCGCTTGGATCACGGCTCTCCGTCGCCAACGCGAGGCCCCAGTACGCCATCGCGTTGCCCGGCTCGATCTTCAAGCACCAGCGAAAAGCCCGCTCCGCGTCATACCACGCGAAGGAATGCAGCAGCGCGTTACCTTGGTTGAACCAGGTTTGGACTTCCGGATTTTTCGTCGTGATTGGAAACGGCGCGTGGCCGATGCCTTCCATAATCCAAGGTTTTTGGCGCGGACCGGAATCGAACGCCTCGCCGTGCGCAGAATGTCCATCGAGCGATTTCGCCGAGATCGGTGCCACGGTCGCAGGCGCTGCGACGGTGGTGGGCACGGATGTCTGGCCAGACACGGGAGCCAGAGCGGCGGCACTAAAGAGTGCCGCGACGAGCAAACGGGAAAGCGTGGATTTCATGGGGGAAAAACTTGGACAACCACAGCAAGAAAGATGAATGAGAGAAACCGAAAAACGAAACGTTGAGAATAACGCGCGGAAACTTTTCTTGCGCGCATCATCGTCTGCCTTAGCCAACAATCTTCCCACGCGGGCCGCCAATGATTCTGGGGTATCTTTGACGTTGAGCCGCGTCCATTGCACGTCCCGGAATTTATCCGGCACGCGCGCCGCGGCATCGGTCGTGTCGTCGATCACCACCGGAAATAAAAACGGCGCATCGTCCGCCATCAGGTGCGAGCGATCCACCGCGAGTTTCCATTCGAGTCGGAAATACTCTTCCCCTCTCGCCTGCGTCGCAGCTGAAATTACCGGCACGAACAGCGCGCACAACTGGATTTGTTTGCGGATCTTCGTGTCCCACGCGTCCCCGCCCTCGAGTTCGTTTTGATCGAACCACACCTCAATACCAGTACTGCGCAACGCATCGGCAATGCGCCGGGCGGCGGCGGCATCGTCGCGAGCGCAGGAAAGAAAAACGGCTCCGGCGGTTTCGCTCATGACAACTCAACCGCTCCAATCCATCTGACAGGAAGCAACGGAGTGAACAGAGGGTGAAAAAAACGAGCGAGCGCCGTTTCCCCCGTTAACTCTTGTGAAAAATCGGGAACACCAGCGAGGCACGGCGCAAGCACCGCGCGTAAAATCTGAAAATCACGATGAATCACTTCGGTCACTCAGGGTTGAGCGTTAAAAGTTGGACGTTGGTTAATTCCGAATCAGGTGCCGGAGTAAGTCACCTTTTTAGCTACGTAATTGATGGCGTGAAGCTCAGACCTTGCCAGACCAAACCTGCTCTTGAATTTCGAGCAGCCGGTCTATTTGGCGGGGCGCAGGCGGGCTTTGAAGATCAAATCGTTCAATTCCTTCCAGTCGCGCAGCTGCTTGGATTCATCGGGGATCCCCTGCAGGGTCTTGATGGCCTCATCCAACGCGACGCGCTTGGGCTGAAACCCCGCGTTATCATCCGTCTGAGACAATGCCAGAACGTAGGAAGCATAGGCCGCGCGATAGGAGAATTCAATACTGGCGGCACCCTTACTCGCTTGCGCGCCCGCACCGGTGAGCACCCGGGCCACCCGCTGGAGAAAGCCAACGCCCGTAAGCAATTTCCCCTGCTGTTCACGATAATAAGCGAGGGCCGGCTCGAGAATCTGTTGAGCCTCCGGTTTGCGCCCTTGCATCGCCACCGACTGAGCGAGCAACACTCGCCGCCATGCGTTCCAATAATTCGCGCGGTCCGCGGCCAAATCCTTCAGCGGTTCGTCCAGCAACAGGCGTGCGGGCACCTCGGCGTCCGCCGCTTTGCCCAGACGAATGGCCGCTTGAGCCGTGGTCGCTAGCGCCTCGCGATACGCGCTGCTGCGCAGGGCGGCGAGGGTCTCGTCATTCGCGATAATTTTTTCGATGCGACCCGACGCCGCCAAGGAATCGGTGTACGCCACGTCGTTCTCCCCAAAAATTAAATGCACCCGACTCTCCGCCGCCGCTTGCGATTCGGGCAATAATTTCGCCACGGCATCTCCGGCCTGTTTATTCGCCAGGAGATCAGTGGCCCGCCGGCCTTCTTGCAGGGCTTCATCGGCCGCAGGTCGGTGCCCAAGCTGGGCCTCAGTCACCGCAATCGCCGCCCAAAAATAAGGAAGTCCGGTAAAGACACCCGACCCATTTCGTGGATCATGTTCCAACGCGACCGCAGTCCGAGCCTGGGCCAGGGCTTCCGCGACTTTTCCCTGCGCCAAGAGACAGTACACAATTTGCTGGCGAGCCAGGCTCGTCATCTGCCAACCCACCGCATCCGCCGGATTAAAGCGCACATAGTCGGCGGCCGCCTGATCCGCTTTTGCCGCAAAAACCAAGGCCCCGGCGAAATCAAATCGTCGGGCGGCGATCTGCGCCAAGACTTCCGGGGCCGTGCTCCGGTTGCCCATGGCCTTCAAGTCCCCGGGCCGCTGGGCCAAAACCTTTTCGGCCAAGTCCAGCACTTCACGCTGGAGTCGCTCCGCATCGTCCAACCGGCCGAGGGCGAGGGCGTGGCGGGCCTCCGAATCGGTCGCATCGCCGTAGGCGGAGGTGGCGCCGAGATCTTTCAGCTCAAGCGCGCCGAGTTCGACGAGAATTTTCCGAGCCTCTTCGCAGGTCGCGATCGCGGTCTCCTTGTCCTGCGTCCCGCTGAGATAGTTCAGCGCATCAGCATAGACGCGACGAACCCGGCGCGGCGCCCCGGCCGAAGCCGCGCGTGGGCGCAACAGCGTCGTCGCTTGTTGGAATAATTCGGCCGCATTCCGGTCGCTCGCGGTTCCTTTGGTAATCAGCGACAACGCCAACCCAATCGCTGCGCCATCGGATTGATCCCCGGCGGCGCGGAGTTTTTCAAAAATGGCCTGAGCTTCATTGATGTGTTTTGTCGCGGCGGCGTGCTCGCCGCGGGCTTGCAACACCGCGCCTTCCCGGACCAAGGCCATGCCGCGATAGACCTGGGTGCTCGCGGTCAACAGCTCCGGCGGCAGGCCTTCATAATAGGAAACGGCCATGTGGGCGAGCTTGCCCATCGTCTCTAACCGGCCGGTCGGCTCCAACTCAGTATAAAAATCCTCAATCAGAAATCCCACCAGTTTCTCGGCTTCACCCCGCGCGCGATCCGCCAGTGCTTCCGCCGCATACGCCCGCCGCAGATTCATGAAACCAAAAACCGCATTCGCCGCCGCAAAAAGCAACATCACGCCACAGACCGTTGCGATCAGTTGTGCGCGGCGCAGTGACCGCCGCGTGGCCGCCTCACGGGCCTGTTGTTCATCGAGCAAGCGTTTGGTTTTTTCCAACGCCTCACTTTGGTGGCGCAGATCGCGACTGGATTTAACGACGCTGCAGAGCACATCGTGCGTCAGCTCGACCCGGCGCACATCAAGGCGCTCCTCGATGCGAAGCAGCCGGCGGTTAACGAGGACATCGAGGGCTGCAGGATCGGCCCCGGCATCGCTGAGGTGTTTGCGCGCGCGTTCGAGCGCGATGTTTTCGCGATAGCCGGAATCCGTCAGTAATTCGTTCTCAATGAAATGGCGGACCGCCTGCGGCTGATCGCTCAGCGTGCGTTCGTAGAATTCCCGCAAAATCGTTTCGCGCGTGCCGGCGAGGAGGGTGGCGCTGATGACCGCCTCACCCCGGGCTTTGCGCTGATTGTTCAGCTCGCGACACACCAAGCTAAGCAGTGAAGGCTCAACCTCGGTGCCTTCCAAGGCGGCCTGACCGGCGACGAAGGTCACGATTTGTTCGGCGACTTCCCTGGTGACGAGACCCTCGGCGGGTTTCATCACCGCCTCCAGCGCGCGCGCCGCCTGCATGCGAGTCAGGCGCATGCGATTCTGCATGAGCGAAGGCATCGTGGTTTTAAGGCTTTCCAAATGCGGCAGGTAATCTTCGCGCAAGGCAATCAGCACGCGGTAGTCGGCGCGGGCGAAATCCAAAGTCTCCACTTCATCCCCCGCCACTTCGAGTCGGGCTTCCACCCGGGCCGGAGGGCGATTTTCCACGAGGTCGGCAAGTTCGGCGATAAAGCCATTGGCCCGGCGGCGCGTCTCGGGATCGGCGGCACCGCCGAGCGTAAAGAGCTCTTCGAATTGGTCGAAGATCAAGACCGGCGTCACCAACTTCCCGGAAGCGTCATGCAGATGATCGTCGCGGTGATGAAAGAACTCCCACAGCGATTCATCGATCACGGAGCCGTTGTTCTTGGTCCACACGCCCACCGAGGCGGTGCCCTGCAGCACGATGGATTTAATTTGCTCCGACAAAGGGGGAGCGGTCGGCGAATGATCAAGCCGAACATAAATCGGGCAGAAATATTCCGCGCGCAAACGGGGAAACAAACCGGCCTGCAAGAGCGAGGATTTGCCGAGACCGGACTGACCGAACAGGACCGTGAGCGCCTTGCGTTCGACGCGGCGGAGCAACTCGCGCATTTCCTCGTCGCGACCGAAAAAGAAGGCCGACTGCTCTTCGGTGAACGTAGACAGGCCGGGCCACGGATTGTCTGTATCGACTGATTGGGTGTTTACGGTAACCACGGTATGACTCATTCCGCCCGCCCGTGGAGAAGCTGCAACCGGCGCGCGAATTCCGGTGTCGGCTCGCCACCCGGAAGCCGGGTCCAGTGATTCTTGAGGAACTTCTCGGGCACGAGTGCGCCCGATTCCGGAGTCTCATCAATGCACACGGGTAAAATAAAATTCGCGCCCTCCGCCATGGCCAGCGTGCGATCCACGCCCTGCGACCATTCGCGGCGAAACCAGCCTTCGACCCGCCGCTGGGTGGTGGCCGAGATCACCGGAATGAAGAAGGAACAGCGGTTAATATTATTCCTGATCTTTCGCTCGAAATCATCACCACCCGCCAATTGCTCCATATCAAACCACGTCACGAGACCGGCGGCATCGAGGCCGGCCTTGAGTCGCTGCGCAGCGGACAAATCTTCGCGCGCATAACTGATGAAAATCGCCTGATCGGGCATCTCACGGTTCGGCGGCAGGAATCGCACCGGATTAGTGCCGCCAGAGGGAAACGGAGCGGCCGTCGCCCGGCGCCGGGCCATCCATCGCCGATGTAATTCCGCAATGAACACCTCGGCCCCAGCACCAAACAAACGGGTGCGGCTGCTCACCTGCTGAAGAAAGTAAACCAGGTCAGGCTCGCCCAAAATATGATTGTCCGCGAAGACTTCACCCACATCGCGCGGATCAGACAGACGACGGCGCTTGGCCAGACGAAGGAAGAGACGCGTCAACCAATCCGAAAAACCGCCACCGAGCAGCAACAGATGACTGTGCTCCAATTCAGAAAAGAGTTTCTCCGGACAGTAATGTTCACTCTGCAGCGCGCAGACGAATTCCAAGGTATCCTCGTCCGAGATGACGTAGGTCGGTGAGGCCGAGAGCCGGCCCATCAAATGATACACCAAAGGACGAACCAACTGCGACCGCTCACAAGCCAGGTCGGTCACTTTATTTGGAGCGTACGCCAACACATCGGTGGTGCGCAGACCGCCGAAACGCACGACATTGAGCGCGTCTTCCAGCAGCGAATCGAAGCTGGTGGTGACGTAGAGATCAAAATCGGTGATCTCCGCGAGCTGACGCAACGCCAGCGGCGGGGCGAAATTTACTTCGCGGAGAATGGTTCGCACGCGAGTGTACGCATCTTCGCGTCGACCGCGCCGGCCGAGGAATTGCACGACCACATCGTTGAGCGTCGGAGTTGGCGGCAGGCTGGCGGCGTTAATCCCCAACCGCGCAGCGAGTTTGCCCGCCAGCCAGTAATAAAGATTCTTCGGCCCTTCGTCGGTCTCAACGGTCAGCAACTCGGGACCAAGCACCGGAATGACGCGCTTTTCCTCAATGAAATTAAGCAAATCCTCCCAGGCATCGTCGTCGAAAGGCACAGTCAAGGCAGGGGACGGGGCAAGTCCGGCATTCATCACTTGGGTGGGTTGGGGTCAGATAATTTCCGCTGCTCAGGACTATAAAATACCGATGTTGGTTCGAATGCTGGCAGAATTCCTTCAAGTTAATCAAAAGCAGGGATTATACCGACGCCCCTGCTTTTTCCTAAGCGTGAAGTAATTTGTATACAATTTAAACCAGCTTGATCGCGAAGGAGGGGATTTGAATCACGATCAGGCTCATCAAGTCCTGAGTACTTGGCAGAATGGTTACGGCCTGGCCAGAAAATTGGCACAGTCAGGCAAGATCGTCACAAATTCCGCCCGCGAAAGCGGCTCGCGGGCGTGAGGTAAGTTCCCGGAGGGCCGCTTAGGCCTTGCCAGTGGAAAGGCTCACTGGCACCCGTTGCCATTATCGCCCAGGCCGCATGACATCACCTGCCACCATCGCCAGCCAGTTGCCGCTGTTTCACGTCGTCGGATTTTCCGGCCACCGCCAACTGGCTGACTCGGTCAGCGTCGCCGCCTCGATTCGCGAGGCGCTTTTATCCCTCCGCAACGACGCCCCCGGCGAATGGATCGCACTCTCCTCCGCCGCAGCAGGCGCCGACCTATTATTTGTCCGCGCCGCCCTGGATTTAAAAATCGGCTGGGAGGCGTCACTGCCTCTCCCGGTGTTGGATTTCGAGCGGGATTTCCTGCCGGAAGAATGGGTCGAGGTCAAAGCCCTGCTCACCCACGCCGAACATTTGGAAATCGCGGCCGAGCCGGGATCACGCGAGGAAGCCTATCTTTCAGGCGGCTTTGAAATCGTGAACCGCTGCGATGTCCTCCTCGTCGTGTGGGACGGTCAGCCAGCCCGCGGCAAAGGCGGCACGGCGGATGTCGTGGGCTACGCTCGGGCGATGGGCCGACCGATCGTAATCGTCAACCCGGACTCCAAAGCCGTACGGCGGGAAAATTTCGATACCCTGCGCCTGCACGACGCCAACCTCCGTTTCCTCAACGCCGTTCCGGGGAAAGAGCTCGGGCCCGTCGAGTCTTCCCGGGCGTTAGTCACTGCTTTCCAGAAAAAAGTGGATGATGCCGCCACGCACAGCTCGCCGCACTTCCGACGGCTCATCGCGATTACCCTCTGGCTCCACGTCGGCGCGACCGCCCTGGCCACGGCCTCATTGGCTTTCGATTGGCATTGGGTGGGCCTGCCGTGGGGTAAGCTACTACTGCTGTTGGGCGCACTCGGAGTCGCTTACATGGTCCGGACTCAACGAACCCATCACCATTGGACCCGCTGCCGATTGGCCGCGGAAATCACCCGCTCGGCGCTCGCCATCTGGGGCCTGCCCAAGGCGACGCGGTTGTTTGCTGACTTCGACTGGGCGGGACTCGAGCCGCTGCGACGCTCCCTCGACGTGCTCCATCGGCGCGCCGCACGGGACAGTGGGGCCGACTTCGACACCTTTCGCCAAAAATATCTGGCGGGCCGGGTCGACGACCAACTCGCCTATTTTGAACGGCAGGAATCGCGGGCAATTCCGTTGCTCGGCCGGTTGCGTCTCGGGTTCACCCTGAGTTCGGTGGGTGCGATTGTTTTCACGACCCTCTATGCGCTGCACGGCTCGATCGGTTGGCCGATCCTACCTCACCTGGTCGAGGAGCTTTTGTACTACTTCGCGCCCATTATGCTCCCGGTGGCGGCGGCGGCTTTTATCTCGCTCATCTCGATCAATGATCTGCACCGGCGCGTAGCGCGCTACCGCGAAATGTGCATCCGGCTCGAAACCGTGCGCAAAGAAATCGCGCACAGCCAGACATGGGCCGGGCTGGAACGCGCGATTGCGAAGGCCGAGCGCGTGCTGCTGCAGGAAGTTTTCGAGTGGCACTCGATCACGAGCTTCACGGAATCGCACTGAGCCCGCTCCGGCATGAAAAACCCGCCGTTTTTTTCGGCGGGTTTGAATTGGTTTGGCTGCGCCTAACCTGAAACGTGGCGCGGCAAGCGCACAACCTATCCGTTTTGAAGTGTAGGCCTCGGTGCCATGAAAACGCGGCGGAGGCCGCGTGCCACCACGCCAGCTCCTCAGAAGCGAAGCTTCACGTAGCCTTCCATGCGGAAGGGTTGCTCGGCGAAGACGAGGCTGCTGCCGGAAAACGCGTCACCATTGTGATACCAGTTGCGCTGATTGGTCACGTTGAGGAAATCGAGATTCACCGTCCAACGCTTGATTTCGTAGAATAGCGAACCGTTCAGGACGTATTGCCCCGGGATGTGCCACTCGTTGTCGAGATTGCCGATCTGCCGGCTGGAATATTGCGCATTGCCGCCGATCCCGAAACCGTTCGCGAAGCGGTAGCGGACGCTGCCGTTCAAAATCGTGGTCGGAAAACCGAGCAGCGGCCAGTTGCCGGCTGGCACCTGGTTACCATAGGGATTGTAACTGCCGGTCGAAGTCCCCTTGCCGCCCGGCCCCTGGCCCACCAAGTAGGCATCATAGATCGAGCGACCACCCATTTGGAATGGCCGCGAGTCGAGGTAGTGGCCTGCCTGGAAAGTGGCGTTGATCGTGGCGTTCAACCGCACGGTCGGCTGATAGACGGCCTCGAGTTCGAGGCCCCGCACGACGATGTTATTCTTTTTCCCACCGAGCGAAACCCGGGCGCGCGTCTGATTGAAAACCGTGGCGCCGGCGAAAAGCTTGTTCTCCAGCAAACTGTATTTCGTCCCGAGTTCCGCGAGTTCGCTCAGGTTGCGAAAGTCGTCGCGGTTGATCTTGCCGTCAGGCGTGTTGAGGATGACGCCACCGCCCGTGACGTTGCCGGTCGCCGCGTGAATGCGCTGATAAGTGGCGTAGACCGAGGTCTGCGCATTCGGCCGCCAGATGAGATTCACGTTGTTGGAAAACGAAGAAACCGTCTGCTCGTCATGAAACGGAATGCCGGTCGCCGCCTCGTAGGGATCGCGCGCCTCGGCGCGAAACCAGTCTTCGCGCAAGCCGACCAGGAAGCTGAGTGTGTGCGTGAGGGCGGTCTCATGCTGCCAGAAAAGCGCCGGATTCCAGAGCGTGGATTTCACCGTCTCGGGCGTATCGTACGAATTCGGGAAAACCAAATGGCCATCGGGCCCAGGAAACCCGGGGTAGTAGGAATTCGGGTATTGGGTGGCCTGGTCAAACGTCCGCGACGGATCGGTGATATCGAAGTTGTAGAGATATTCGTTGAAGTAATTCGTGTACGATTCGCGGCCTTCGTAGCGCACGGTCGCGCCGCCGATGCTTTGTTGCGCGAGCCCGAAGAGATTAAATTTCAAGTGCGCCTCGGTGCGGTTCTCGATCGTCGTTTGCTTCACGTACTCCACGTACTCAGACTGGTTGTAGCGATGGCGGTCGATGTGCTCGGCGAGCGTGCGGTTGATGAGCGTAAAAGTCGGCGAAGCCACAAACGTGGCGATGAGCTGCACGTGAGCGACGTTGGCATTCGAATAATCTCCGCTCGAAAAAAGTGAGGCTTCCCAGGGCAAGGTTACTTTGCCGGTAACATTGATTGGGCCGGGGCCGGACGGCAGATCAGCGGAAATGCCGGTATAATAAATAGCGTGATCGATCAGCTCCTGGCTGGGGCGGTTGACCCCAAGAATCTCCGGCCAGTTCTGCCATTCCCACTGCGCGCTGAAGTCGAACGTCAGCCGGCTAGTGGGCTTCCACGTCAAGGCGGCGAACAAATCCTGCCGGTCATCCTTGACGCCATTCTTCTTATAAAAGGTATCGCCCCCCTTACCTTCGTAGCTGACGCGCCAGGCGAGTTTATCGGAAATCGGCGCGGTCGTGTCGATCTGCACCGACGCGTTCAAATACGAAACGCTGCCGGGAGCCCAGGTGCCGAAGCGCGTGGTGACGACGGTTTCAGCCGCGGAGAATTTCGGCTGTTTGGTCACGTAATTGACGTAGCCGCCGCTGAAAAATCCCGCACCAAAAACGGCCGAGCCCGGGCCGCGCACGATGTCGATCGCCTCGACGCCGTTCCAGCTCGGGAGAAATCCATAAAGATTATAGCTGCGGCGCTGGCCGTTGAGATAAGTCTCCGCGGTGTCGCCGCGCAAATTCGGCGTGGTGGCCAGCCCGTAACTGGAAGAGGCGTACGCGCCCGGACTGTAGACGACAAATTCCTTCACCCCGTGAATTCCACGCTCGTTAAGCAAAGCCTCGGTAATCGAACTCACCGCGCGCGGGGTATCGAGAATCGTGCGAGCGTCGCCGAACACAGCGGAAATATCACGTGTGAGCGGATTGACCGATTGATCCAGCGGTACGCCGGTGACCACGTAGCGGTCGAGCTTCAGCGTTTCGCCCGCTTCGGGGACGTCAGCACGGGCGATGGCGCCCATTAAGAACAAGAGGGACAAGAGCTGCGGCAGAGAGCGCAGGGCAGGGATTCGGTTCGGGAGTTGCATTGGATAAGGCCCGGCCTGGCGCAAATCTCCCGGTTGAAAAAACAGGCGACGCACAGTGCGTCACCTTGCTTGTTTCCTTCGCCGGTATAATCCGTGTCAGGTTCAAAGGGTCGAGCAGCCGAGCGAGCCGCAATCTCAGTCTTCCGCGGAAGACACCCCTACGAGCAACGCCAGCGATAGGTCCGCCACAAACAGGTGCAAGTAAAACTTCCCGTATGACCCACAACCGGAAATTTAAATATCACCGTTGTGAGCCAACTACCCACCGGGGGCATCGTTCTTAAAGCCCCAAAACATAAAAGGCGCCCCTTGTGGGACGCCTTTCATGACCTAACACCAAGCAAACCTTAAGAACTACAAACATTGTACACGGGGATAGACGTAGTTTTTTCGGAAACGTTGAATCTTTCCCAAAATATTTTCGTGTTTTTTGTGACGACTGTAATCAGCCGAAAAATCAGAGGCAAAACCACTTAGGCCTAGGGATTTCCCTCTAGTCTTGATGCCTATAAACATGAAAGGCGCCCCGGGTGGGACGCCTTTCATGACCTAACACCAAGCAAAACCTTTTGAACCACCAACGGCTTTCATCTCAAAATATGATTCGCCGTTGTTGTAAGGATAGACGCAGGTTTCCAAAAAACGTTGAATCTTTTGGGTAATTATTTTCTAGATAAAACCCCTCTCCATTAAAATCCACTTCCAATTGATTTTCAGTTATTTAAAAATCAAACAACTCCTCTATCTGACGCAACCAAGCCTCGCCGAGCGCAAGCGCTCAGAATTGATTTATTTCTCCCACTGGCAACCGACCTTCATCACGCCGCGCAGATCGGCGGCGACGAACCGTATCGCTACCCCGCCCTTACAAGTGGATTTCCGCAGGCATCAACGCGCCGGCTGGCACGCTCAACGGCGAGGACTTCAGCGGATAGTGGAACGTTTTCCCTTCAAAATTTTTGAAGATCACTTCGTCGTCGGTGATTTTTTCGACGTAATCGGGATTGACCGGTACTTTGCCACCGCCACCGGGCGCATCGATGACGTATTGGGGCACGGCGTAACCCGTCGTGTGACCGCGCAGCGCCTTAATGATCTCGATGCCCTTACGCACATCTACTTTGAAGTGGGCGCCACCGGTAATGAGATCCATCTGGTAAATGTAGTACGGCCGCACGCGCATCCGCAGCAGACGATGCACCAGCGCCGTCATCACCTCAGCGTCGTCGTTCACATCTTTGAGCAGCACACTTTGATTGCCAAGCGGCACGCCGGCAAATGACAGGCGCTCGCACGCGTCCTTTAATTCCTGGGTAGCCTCTTTGGGGTGATTGACGTGGATGCTCATCCAAATCGGCCCGTGTTTCTTGAAAATCTCGCAAAGCTCGGGCGTGATGCGCTGAGGCAGAAAAACCGGGATCCGCGATCCAATCCGAATAAACTCCACATGCTTGATGGCGCGCAGCCGACCCAGCAGATGCTCAAGTTTTTTATCGGAAAGCAACAAGGGATCGCCACCCGAAAGGAGCACGTCGCGAATTTCCGGATGCGCCTCGATGTGCCTGAGAGCCTGTTCGTATTCCGGGTGAAAATTATAGTCCTGCGCGTTGCTGACCAGCCGACTGCGGGTGCAGTAACGACAGTAAGAGGCGCAACGATCAGTCACGAGGAACAGCACTCGATCCGGATAACGGTGAACGAGACCGGGGACCGGGGAATGTTCGTCTTCACCGAGTGAATCGAGCATTTCTCCCGAAGAAATCACGCTTTCACTGCCGCGTGGAATGACCTGCTTGCGCAGCGGACAATTCGGATCATCGCGATCGATGAGATTGAAAAAATACGGGGTGATCGCGAGCGCCAGCTTCTCCTTGGCGAATAGACAGCCGGCCCTTTCATCCCGGGTCAGCGTCATATGACGCTCGAGTTGCTCGATCGTCGTGAGCCGGTTTTTCAACTGCCA
>JANYFP010000540.1 GCA_025362555.1 Verrucomicrobiota bacterium | reverse complement strand
CCGTTCAGGCGTCGTTGTTTCTTCCCTTCGTGCAAGCCGACAGTTCCACCACGCGCAAATATGGCGGCACCGGACTCGGGCTCGCCATCTGTCGCCGCCTCGCGGAACTCATGCATGGGCAGATCGGGGTGCATAGCAAAGCGGGGCACGGCTCCACTTTCTGGTTCACCGCCGAACTTCAAAAATCAACGGCCCCCATCGCACCGCCTGAACCCACCCGCGTTTCCCTCACCGGTCGCCGCATACTGGTCGTCGATGACAACGCCACCAATCGCCGGTTGCTGGATCGTCTCCTCGATACTTGGAAATCGCCCCATCTTACCGTCGAATCCGCCGAGGACGCCCTCATTGAAATGCGGCGCGCTGCGGCCGCTCACATTCCCTACGAATTAGTCCTCCTTGATCATCACATGCCGGGAACGGACGGACTCCAACTGGCCGCCCTCATCAAAGCGGATGCCACGCTCGCCAGTACTTCACTTGTTCTCCTCACGACCCGGAGTGAACGGTTGTCCAAGGATCGGCTGCTCGATCACGGAATCACCGCGTGTGAACTCAAACCGGTTTATCCGGAAAAATTGCGCCTCGCCTTGGGCCGCGCCCTGAGTGCTCGTCGCACCACCAGCACCGCGCCCATGATAGTGAAACCGTCGCCCGCGCCCGCCCACCACACGACCGCGATTCTCGCGGTGGAGGACGACCTCGTTAACCAAAAATTAATCAAGCTCATGCTGACGAAGCTCGGCTACGCGGTGGATGTCGCGCGCAACGGTCAGGAAGCCATCACCGCGCTCCAAACCAAAACGTATGCCTTGGTGCTCATGGATCAACAGATGCCCGTGATGGACGGATTTGTTGCAACTCGGCTCATTCGCGCCGCCCAGGCCGCCGGCACTCCCGGTTATCCGCTGAGTCTTCCCATCATTGCTTTGACCGCGAACGCCATGTCCGGCGATCGCCAGGCGTGTCTCGATGCCGGCATGGACGACTACCTTTCCAAACCGGTGAAGCCCGATGTGCTGCGCGCCATGCTCGCCCGCTATTTGCCGGCGCCCATGAATAATCCGGCCACCCCTTGTCTCGTCGCGCCATGAGTTCCGTTGCATCTGATACCGCCAGCCTGCCCCCCGGAATTTCCTCGATCCTCGACCGCGCGCTGATCGGCACCTTTCTGGCAAATGTGCCGGACTTCGTCCACTTCAAGGATCGCGAGGGACGCTTCATCGCCGTCAGTGATTCCAAGCTCCGCCGGAACGGTCTCACGCATCAAAACGAAATCATCGGCAAAACGGATTTCGATTTTTTCTCCGGACCAAACGCCCTCAAATCCAAGGCGGACGAAGACGAGGTGATGCGCACCGGCCAGCCGATGGTCAGCAAACTCGAACACGTAAAATGGGCCGACGGTCGCGAGACGTGGTCCCTCATCAACAAGATGCCGCTGCGCGACGAACAGGGCGCGATCATCGGCACCTTTGGCATCACCAAAGACGTCACCGAATCCCGGCTGATGGAAATTGCCCTCGAAAAATCGCGTCGCGAATTAATCGACGCATCCCGCCTGGCCGGCATGGCCGAAGTTGCCACCGGGGTCCTCCACAACGTCGGCAACGTCCTCAACAGCCTCAATGTTTCCACCACAGTAATAACCACCGGCCTGCGCCAATCAAAAACCGAAAGCCTGACCAAGGTGGGCGAACTGCTGCGCGAGCACACGCCGGATCTGAGCACGTACCTCACCCAAGATCCCAAGGGGAAACTTGTCCCCGGCTTCATTGAATCACTCGCGAAACATTTTTCGGAAAATCGCACCCATCTCCTGAAAGAGAGTGAATCACTCCAGCAAAACGTGGATCACATCAAGGAGATCGTGGCCATGCAGCAATCTTATGCGACCGCCGTTGGCGTCCTGGAGCCATTGGAACCGGCGACATTGATGGAAGATTCCCTGCGCATGAACTCGTCCGCGCTGATCCGCCACGATGTCCGCGTCGTGCGCGAATTCGCCGCCGTGCCCACCGTCCTCGCCGACCGTGGCAAGGTGCTGCAAATCCTCGTCAATCTCATCAGCAATGCGAAATACGCCGCGGAAAACGGCCAGGCCGCAGGAAAATTAATCACCCTCCGCATCGTCAACAGTGCCGCCGGACGAGTTCAACTTTCCGTGAGTGACAACGGCATGGGCATCCCGCCGGAGAATCTGACCCGCATCTTCCATCACGGCTTCACGACCAAAGCCACCGGCCATGGATTTGGCCTCCACTGCAGCGCCAACGCCGCCAAGGAAATGAAGGGCCGCCTCACCGTCCACAGCGCCGGCCTTGGCACCGGCGCGACCTTCACCCTGGACCTGCCCGCCTCAACCGCCGCCTAACCGGCGCAAAACCAATTCATTTTTTCGCCATGTCACTCCCTCCTTCTTCCCCGACCGCAAATCCAGAGCTCGAGCGTGCACTCGTCAGTACCTTCCTCGCGAACGTGCCGGATGCCGTGTATTTCAAAGATCGTGACTCCCGCTTCCTCGCCACGAGTGCATCCATGGCCCACATGTTCGGCGGAAAAAACACCGCCGACGTCATCGGCAAAACTGATTTCGATTTCTTCAAGGAGTCCCACGCCCGCCCCGCCTTTGAGGATGAGCAAGCCATCATCAAAACCGGCCGGCCGCTCATCGGAAAACTTGAAAAAGAAACCTGGCCGGATGGTCGCATCACGTGGGCGCTCACCAGCAAAATGCCGCTGCGCGACGAACACGATGAAATCATCGGCACCTTTGGCATCAGCAAAGATGTTACTGAGTCCAAACAAATGGAGTTCGCGCTGGAGAAATCACGCCGCGAATTAATGGATGCATCGCGTCTCGCCGGCATGGCCGAGGTCGCCACCGGAGTGCTGCACAACGTCGGCAACGTGCTGAATAGTCTCAATGTTTCCGCGACGGTCATCACCGCTGGATTGCGTCAATCGAAAGCCGAAAGCCTCACGAAAGTCGGGGAAATGTTGCGCGAGCACAGCGCTGATCTTGGCACGTATTTGACGCAGGATCCCAAGGGAAAACTTGTCCCCGGATTTATCGAATCGCTGGCCCGCCATTTTTCGGAAGACCGCGCTCGGCTCATGAAAGAGATCGAATCACTGCAGAAGAACGTCGATCACATCAAGGAGATCGTCTCGCTGCAGCAAGCGTACGCCACCATGGCCGGCGTGGTTGAACCGCTGAAGCCCGCCGCGCTCATGGAAGATGCGTTACGCATGAATTCCTCGGCGCTGATTCGCCATGATGTCCGCGTGGTCCGCGACTTCGGGATCGTGCCGCCGGTCATGGCGGAGCAGGCGAAAGCGCTGCAAATTCTGGTCAACCTGATCAACAACGCGAAGTACGCCGCTGATGAAGGCGGCCGGTCGGAAAAGATCATCACCTTGCGCGTCGCGGCGGGTGCGGCGGGGCGCGTTCAACTGTGCGTACAAGACAATGGCATCGGGATTAAGGCCGAGAATCTCACCAAAATATTTCAACATGGCTTCACCACGAAAGCCACGGGCCATGGCTTCGGCCTTCATTCCAGCGCCAACGCCGCAAAAGAAATGAAAGGCAGTCTCTGCGCGCACAGCGACGGCCCCGGCCTCGGCGCGACCTTCATTCTCGATCTGCCCATCGCCACCGGCGCGGCGGCCGAGGCGCTCGCGGGCTAGAGCAGAATCAGACAAGAACGTGGAGCGGGTTGACCTCAACCCGCTGGTTTGCGCGCTGAATCTTCAACCGCCGTTCAATCCATCACTCGATCGGCAACAATGGATGAGCAGCTCCATAAGTCCGACTCGATTAATACGAGAAAACTTAGAGGAGAAACCGCTAATCCTCGCTAATTGGCGCTAATCCGGAAAGATCCCCGCGGCATTTGAAACAGAATCAACAGGCGGATTTTCGATGAACGAAAAATCCAATAGCGAAAGCCGGCGATTGCATGGATTAGCGGAAATTAGCGGTTAACCGACTGCGGAATTCAGGTTAAAAGTAAGCCGATTTTATCCCCGAAAATCCCACGAGCCAACTCGCGCCTCAATCCCGCCAGCGGTCGAACTGTTCTCCGCGCCCCACGCCCTCATCGCCTACCCTTCCGCCCCATTTTTCGTCAACTCGATCGCCAAAAGTCGACAAGCCTTCAAGTCAATCTTGCCCGTGCCCAGCATCGGGATTTTGTCCACCTTGCGCAGAACTTTGGGAATCCAGAGATTGGGCATGCCCGTTTCCAATAATTTCGCCCGCAATTGATCCACCGCAATCTCGTGCGTCGTGAGCAGAACGAGCGCCTCGCCTTTTACTTCATCGGGAATTCCCGTGATCACAATCGTCGAGCCGTCATTCTGATCCCAGCCGAATGCTTCAATTAGTTTCTGCTCGACCGTACTGTGCGGCACCATCTCTCCGCCAATTTTCGAGAACCGTGAAAGGCGGCCCTCAATGTAGAGAAAACCATCGTCATCAAACCGCCCCAGATCCCCGGTGCTGAACCAGCCATCCTTCAAGGCGGCGCTGGTTTTTTCCGGATCCTTCAAATAGCCGGCGAAAACATTAGGCCCGCGAAGCCAGACCATGCCGGTCGAATTCAGGGATATCTCCGCGCCCGTTTCAGGATCAGTGATCCGCGCGGTCATTCCCGGCATCAAGCGTCCTACTGCGCCGGTTTTTTTGCCCAGTTGCGAATCCGCCGTAGCCGTCGTGATCGCCGGATGATGCTGGTTGATGTTCGACGCCGGTGTCGTCTCGGTCAGCCCGTAGCCCTGCAAAATTTCGATGCCGAAATTTGCCAGAAAAGCGTCGTATAACTCCGTGGATAATTTCTCCGCCCCGGTGACCACAATCTTGAGTGACCGCAATTCCTCCCGGGTGGCTTTCTTGAGAAATGGCCGCATGAACGTGGGCGCGCCCACCATGACTGTCGCTTTTTCCTCCTGAATGGCCTCCACAATTTTCCGGGTATCCAACGGACTTGGCAGCGTCACCATGTGACAGCCGCGCAACAGCGGATACCAGCACGTCACCGTGAAACCGAACGAATGAAACACCGGCAAGCAAGCCAGCATGGTGGCGGACCCGGGCAAAATGGAGAGCGAGGAAATCTGCGTGCAATTCGCCAGAATATTCCGGTGGGAAAGCACCACGCCCTTCGGCTCACCTGAACTGCCACTGGTGAAAAGCAGCGCGGCTTCGTCATTATCGCCTTTCCGCGGCACGCCGAGCAGATCCGCCACCCACTGATTGGGCAACACCCAGGCCGCGATCAGCCACGGCAAAATCGCCCGCTTGCCGCCCATCGCGTCCATTTCGCTTTTCAGATCGATGGTGTGTTCCGGAAACGGAAAATTCGGCAGCTTGGCGCGCATCGCATTCGCCGTTATCACGGTCTTGATTTCCCCCAGGCGGAGACTGGCCTCGATGGCGGGGCGGCCGACGCTGAAATTCAAATTAACCGGAGTCTTGCCCGCGCACGTGATGGCCAGATTCGCAATGAGCGCACCCGCGCCCGGCGGCAACACGACGCCGACCCGCTGTTCACCGACCTGTTTGCGCAGATGCCGTGAAAACGCGGCGGCGGCGGCGAGCAATTGTGCTGACGTCAGAACCGTGCGCCCGACGCTGCGATCCACCCCGGCGACATGCCACGGGCGTTTGGCAAGCGAACGCACGACCTCTCGCGCCAAATGGCGGCGCAAAACCGGCCGCTCTTGAAATGCTTCATAGCCGAGATCGAGCAACGCCCGCCGCGCCGTCTCCGGATTCGCCCGTCCCGGCAGCAGCGGCGCGCCAAAAACCACACTCACCGAGGTCGGCATCAGGCGGGGCGATTTCCAGAGATAGCGATTGCCGGCAAAGGAATAAATCGAGCCCCAGAGTCCATCGATCACCACCGGCACCACCGGCGCCTGCGCGAGATCCGCAATCAAACCAAAGCCTCGCTTCAACTCCATGAGTTGACCCGTGCGCGAGATCGCACCTTCCGGAAAGACGCAGACCAATTCACCGCGTTTGATGGCCGCAGTCGCGACGCGAATGCCCTTGGTTAATTTTCCCGGCGCGATGGGAATGACACCCAGCGCGCGAAATAAAAAGCGCATGAACGGACTCCGCGCCAGACCCGCAAACGCGACGAAACGCAGCGGACGGGGCGAGGCGACTTGCAGCACGACCGCGTCAATATAGGAAAGGTGGTTGCAAATCACCACCGCGCCACCCGCTGGAATATGTTCCAAGCCGCGCACCTTGACCCGGTAAAAAAGACGCCCGACCACGCGCATCACCGTGCACACCGTTTGATACGGCAGATGAAACAGACCGTAGCCGACCATCGCCAACGTGGCGGCCGCCAACAAAAAAAACTGCGCAGGCAGCGACCACGCGAAACCACTGTCTCCCGCGATCACGCCGTAGAGGAGGTTCGCCCCCAATCCGACCCCGCTATCGAGCAGACTGACCCCGGCCAAAATCCGGCCACGCCGATGATCGCCGGCGTGTTGCTGAACGTACGCGTACAGCGGGACCAGAAAAAGTCCCGACGCAAAACCCGCGATAATTAAACCAGCGGTGAACCACGCGGTGCCGGGCGCAGCAAACGCGAGTGCCAGCAACACCGCCGCCAGAATGGCCCCGCCGATTGGCGCCAGACCGAGCTCAATGCCCCGCCGTGAAAAGAGACCGGCGGAAAGCGTACCGAACATCGTGCCGATCCCGACCATCAGAAGCATCGTGCCCTGGACCGCACCGGTGCGAACGCCACCATTCTCCAAGGCAAACGCCACTTGCGGAATGAGCGCGGAAACATAGCTGCCCACTCCGTAGAAAAAACAAATCCCCATCGTCGCACGCCACAAGGGACGGTTACGCCAGACTTCAGCGACGTCGGTGAAATGCCGGACCCACAAGCTCCACTGAAACCGCTCGGTGGATTGCGCCGGTGTTTTATGCGCCAACTGAAACACGGCCCACGCCCCCGCGGAGAGTCCGGCGAGAACCCACGCCGTATTTCGCGCCGCCTGCCACTGATCAACCCCCGCGCCCAGCCAGTGGGAAAACAACAAGCCACCGGCAAATGAACCCACGAGAATCGCC
Source organism: Verrucomicrobiota bacterium (assembly GCA_025362555.1). GTDB lineage: Bacteria > Verrucomicrobiota > Verrucomicrobiia > Opitutales > Opitutaceae > Lacunisphaera. The sequence continues at coordinate 5,531 of JANYFP010000540.1, read as the reverse complement.
GTGATGTTGAGCATTTCCATGTAGCCCACCCACCGCGACAATTGCTCCGGGCCCACGTATTCAAGAATGATACCGCGCTTGGCCGGCGCCAGAATCGCCGTTTGCAAAGAGAGGAGAAAGAAAACCGCCACCGCGGCCTGGAATGATTTCAAGCCCAACGTCGCAATCAACAGCGCCATCACGAGCAGTTGAATAATCAGCGCCGCGTTGATCACCGTCCGCTTGGAAAATCGATCGGAAAGCCAGCCGCACACAGGACCAAAGAGAATATAAGGCAACGCGAGCAAAGACCCGATCACTGCCGCCACCCACTTGGCATCCCAGCCCTCGGTTTTCGTCAATTGTTGCGCCAGCGAAATCAGCATCAGCTTCGCAGCACAGTCATTAAAAGTAACCTGAGCCTGCGCAATCAGGAGCGCAGTCAGGGAAGCACGGGGTAATTTCATGCGGTGGGACAGAGCTAAATGGTGCGTGAGCTTCTCCCGCCGGCAAGCCCCGTTTGAAAAGAGCGTATTTCCGCCTGCCGTGCCGGGGGTGCGAGCAAACGCCAAACGAAACCCCCGATTTTCAATCAAGTAAGCTCATCTCGATTTAAACCAGTATTCTCCCTGTGGCCGGGGTCTATTTGCCGGGCGACGGCCCGGACTCAAATCGAAGCCAACCCACGCAACCAGCTGAACGGTCACCCACTCGCGCGCCAGCTCCGCAAATCACGCGCGAGCGCACCGAAGCCAAACGGAAAATCATGTTCCAGCCGGCGCAGGTCGCCCCCGTGTCGGGTCACTTCCTGCACCGCCCGCTTTGTTTCATGCGCAAGGGTCGGGCGCTCCGTGCCATAGACGCGCCATTTCAATTGTGCGCGAGTGTACGGCAATTGCCCAACCGCCTGCCCGTTCACCCACGCCGCCTCCGTCACAGACGTATCCCGTCCGCACAAATACCACGCCTCCACCGCTGGCACCGCGACCCCCACCGCCCGCAACACCCGGGTCCGGCCATGTGCCGCGGGCAAATTCTTCAGCACCCGGCGAAACACCGCCCGCAGTCGGCAGATCCGGCAATAAGGATGAAAATAACCCGGCGCCTCGTGTTCCGCAGTGTGCACCGGAGAGTCGTCGGAATCCACGACTACGACGAGTCCGGCGGCGTCCGTGTTGAAATGCAGATGCCGAAGAATTGAAGGCAGTACTTGCTCAACCGAAGGCCAGCCGCGCGCGCGAAGATTAGATTGCACCAGCGTGACGGGCGCACCGAGCACCGCCTCCGCCAAAATACGCACCGCCGCCTCATCCGCCGGCGATTCACTCAGGATGGCGAGTTTCATGCGTTCAAACAAACTTCACAGCAGAGTGGCCCATTTCGAATGTAGGGTCGCCGCTTGCCGCGGCCTCCTGAGAATCGATTTGTTCGCTCCCACGAAAAATAAAGCCCCCTGAGGCATTTGAAACAAATCCAACTGGCGGATTTTGTGGGCGGGGTGCCCCAACCCCGCAGATTTCAGGTTTCGCAGCGCATGCCTCGCGGGGTGAGGTGCCGTTGTTTGCTTGCTGCAAACCCGGTATTTGTCCGGGCCGGTCGCCCGGCAAAGGCACCCCGCCCACACTGAGCCAAGCCGGAGCAGGCTTCGGGCCTGAATTCTTTGCGGTCTCCACGGTTTTTCGTCGCTTAATTTCGCTCGGTTGCGCGGCGTTGCTCACTGCGTCGAGTGCAAGCGGCGTCGCCGCCGCCGTATCCGATCTGGAGGTTTTTAAAAAAGACATTCAGCCCGTCCTGGACGAGTATTGCTACGATTGCCACGGCAACGGGAACAAGAAAGGTGGGGTGCAATTGGACGGATTTGAGAGCGAGGCGGCGTTGCATGATCAAACGCTCTGGTTGCGGGCGTTGAAGAATGTGCGCTCCGGCATTATGCCGCCGGCCGACGGGCCGAGCTTGCCGCCTGAGCTGGCGCAAAAGGTTTCCGAGTGGATCAAACGCGGACCATTCTCGCTCGATCCGCACCATCCGGATCCAGGTCGCGTGACGGTGCGCCGGCTCAACCGGGTGGATTATCACAACACGATTCACGCGCTGCTCGGCGTGGACTATGATACTCAAAAAGAATTCCCCGCCGACGACACCGGTCACGGCTTTGATAATATCGGCGATGTGCTGACGATCTCGCCGATGCTGCTGGAGAAATATTTGGATGCCGCGCAGACAATTATTACTTCGGTGGTTCCGATGAAATCGAAAACGGTGGCGGAATTTGCCGTTGAGGGCCGCTCATTTTCGTTGGTGCCGTCGGCGCCGCTTCCGCCGGTTGCAGTGGAAATCCCGAAAGCCGGCGGGGAGGGCGTGGTGCCTCCGAAGGTGGAATTTAACCGGCCGGCGCCCGCAGTGGTCGGCAAGGCGTTGGATTTATCCTACTATACGCCGGCGATCGTGACGGCCACGCATCATACGGCGCTGGCGGGGAAATATGCGCTCGTGGTGGATCTCCGGGCGGTCGAAAAATACGTGGATGATCAGTTTGATTACAATCGCTGCCGCGTGGTTTTCAAAGTCGATGACGAGGTGATGCTCGACCAGGAATTTGTGCGCGAGGGCGAGAAGCCGTTCAAGTTTACCTACGAACGCGATTGGAAGGTGGGCGATCACGCGCTGTCTTTTGAAATCAAACCGATTGGTCCGGACCGCGAACAAAAGCGTCTCCTGCGGGTCCGCGTGAATGCGGTGACGGTGCAGGGGCCAATGGCGAAGGAATATTGGGTGAAGCCGAAAGGCTATGACCGGTTTTTCCCTCGCGAGGTGCCCGTGGCGGCGAAGGCCCGGCAGATTTATGCGCGGGAGCTGCTGACGAAATTTGCCACGCGGGCTTTCCGCCGTCCGTTGGATGAACCAACCGCCGTGCGTCTCGTCGCGCTGGCGGAGAGCGTGTACTCGCATTCAGACAGTACGTTCGAGGCGGGCATTGCGCAGGCGATGGTGGCGGTGCTGGCATCGCCGCGTTTTATTTTCCGCGAGGAGGAAACCGAGCCGATGCACCCGGGACAGGCCTATCCGTTGGTGGACGAATATGCGCTGGCGTCGCGGCTGTCCTATTTTTTCTGGTCGTCGATGCCGGACGACGAGCTGTTCAAACTCGCCGGGGCGGGCCAACTGCGGGCGAATTTACCGGTGCAGATCACGCGGATGTTGCAGGATCCGCGCTCCAAACAGTTCGTGAAGAATTTCACCGGCCAGTGGCTGCAGGCGCGTGATATTGCCTCTGTGCAAATTAACGCGTTGGCTGTTTACCTGCGCGAGCATCCGGACCCTGCCATTGACGCAGCGCAGGATACGTTTCGCCGGATCAATCGAATCGCCGAGGATAAGCGCACGCCGGAGGAAGTGGCGGCGTTCACGAAAGCGCGGACGGCATTCTTTGCGGTGTTCCGGTCCCCGAAGCCGCAACTCTCCCCGGAGTTGCGCGAGGCTATGCTCCAGGAAACGGAGATGAGCTTCGCCTACCTGCTGAAAGAGGACCGCAGCCTGCTGGAAATGATCGAATGTGATTATACTTTTCTGAACGAAGATCTGGCGAAACACTACGGCATCAGTGGCGTCACGGGGTCCGAGATGCGGAAAGTTCAACTGGCGCCGGACAGTCCGCGCGGTGGGATTCTGACGCAGGGCACAATGCTCGCGGTCACTTCGAATCCGACGCGCACCTCGCCGGTGAAGCGGGGAGTTTTTATTCTCAACGCGATTCTCGGCACGCCGCCCGCGCCGCCTCCGCCGAATATTCCGGCACTCGAAGACGCCGCCAGCCCGGAGAAAATCAAGCTGATGTCCCTGCGCGAAACGCTGGCGTTGCACGCGGAGAATGCGATGTGCCGTTCGTGTCACAGTCGCATGGACCCGCTCGGATTAGCCTTGGAAAATTTCAACGCGATGGGGGCGTGGCGCGATGCCGAGCTCAAGCGCCCCGTCGAACCGGCCGGCCAGCTCATCACCGGGGAAACGTTCGCGGATATTCGCGAATTAAAGCACGTGCTCGCGACGAAACACCGCCGTGATTATTATTATTGTCTGAGCGAAAAACTGCTCACGTACGCGCTCGGCCGCGGGCTGGATTATAAGGATACGGATACCGTGGATAATCTGGTGGCGCAGTTGGAAGCCGCCGGTGGACGGCCCTCGGCGCTGCTGCAAGGCATTGTTAATTCCGTCCCGTTTCAGCAACGCCGCCCGCAAGTTCCCGTGCAAACCGCCGAGGGAAAATCGGTGGTCGAGCCGGTCCCACAAGGCTGAGCCCGACTCTGTGAACGGGGGTGTTTACTACAGCGATCAAATGAGTGAAACGCTGAACGCGGATACTCCTCGGTGTTGCGGGGTGCACGATGCACCCGCCTACTATTTAATTAACCGAGCAACTCGCTCACCCGTTCAGACATTCGCCAAAAGATTCGTGGTATTCAGATGCTCGACCCCGGTGTACTTCTGCGACTGTTCGTCGGCGTGGTAGCTGGACCGGACCATCGGACCTGATTCCACGACGCCGAGGCCGGCTTCGAGGGCGAATTTTTTCCAGTGCGCAAATTCCTCGGGCGGGGCCCAGCGGTCGATCTTCCAGTGTTGTGGCGTCGGCTGCAAATATTGGCCGAGCGTGAGAATGTCCGTCTTGTCGCTGGCGATATCGCGCAGGGTTTGCGCGATTTCATCCTGTGTTTCCCCGAGGCCGAGCATGATGCCTGTTTTCGTGACAAACCCGCGACTCTTGGCGTGGCGCAGCACACTGCGACTGCGGTCGTAGCGGGCTTGCACGCGCACGGGGCGTTGCAGGCGTTCGACGGTCTCGACGTTGTGGTTAAAGATGTCGGGCTTGGCGTCGAGCACGGTGTCGACTTGGTCAAGATGTCCTTTGAAATCCGGTACGAGCACTTCGATGGCGCATTGCGGGTTTTTATATTTCGTGGCGCGAATCGTCGCGGCCCAGACGCTGGCGCCGCCGTCCTTGAGATCGTCGCGGGCGACCGAAGTGATGACGCAATGACGCAGGCCCATCTTGGCCACGGCATCGGCGACGCGGGCGGGTTCACCTAAATCGAACTCGGTGGGGCGGCCCGTTTGGATGGCACAGAAATTACACGAGCGCGTGCAGATGTTGCCCAGAATCATGACCGTCGCGGTGCCGCGGGACCAGCATTCGCCGATGTTCGGACATTGGGCGCTCTGGCAGACGGTGTGCAGCTTGTTCTCCTCGACGAGGCGACGGGTCGCTTGGTAAGCGGGACCGTTGGGCAGCTTGGCACGGAGCCAGTCGGGTTTGCGGGTGGAGGGCGGCGTCATTCGAGTCGGAAATTGAGCAATTTAGCCGCTAATGCACACTATTTTATTAGTAATCCTGAGGCAGTCGCGGCGGTGATTTCAGTCATTAGCGGCATTTTTCGGGCGGTCCTCGTAGGTCAGCGAGCTTGCTCGCGCGGTGATGATTGAATGTGGGCGGGGTGCCCTCACCCCACTGGTTTGGCTCATCGCGGTAAATGCCTCGCGGGGTGAGGGCACCC
>JANYFP010000516.1 GCA_025362555.1 Verrucomicrobiota bacterium | reverse complement strand
CTGCGTGGATGTTTTTGAGACGACCAATGCCAGCACCAGAGGTAGCCGGACCGGACGATCACAGGGGTTAGGGCGAAGAATGGAACAGCAGGGGAACCGTTCCATCGGGGGTAGAAGCATCGCAGCCTAACAGAAACACGCGCCGCGCGCATGTCATCCAAAGGGATGACAGTGCGAATTGGCCGGAGTCTGCCGAAAAAATCCGGAAAGCATCAGTGCGTTTTTCCGCCGCGATTCATTGGGTCGCGGCGACTTATAAACCATCACGAGGCGAAGCCGTTCCTCCCCTCGGACGATGCCGCCGCTACGATTCTTTGCGGAGTGGAAGATTCGCGTAAAGTGCGACGGCCTGCGCCCGGGAATGCACATGCAGTTTTTCGCAAATGCGGCGGATGTAAGTTTTCACCGTGGGCAGACTGATCCCAATGGCGTCAGAAACTTCCTTGTACAGATAACCGCGGGCAAGGAGGGCCAGCACTTCATTTTCCCGAGGAGAAAGCCCTTCTGCCGCGCTACCTTTCGGTGGCCCGGCCTGCAAGGATTGCACCACCATGCGGGCGATATTACCGCTCATCGGGGAACCCCCGGCGTGAACTTCCCTCAACGCGGTGATCAATGCCTCGCGCGCCGTCCGCTTGAGCAGATAGCCGGTCGCACCCGCCGCCAGCGCATCGAAAATGTGATTCGCATCCTCGTAAACCGTCAGCATCACAAACTGCGTCAGCGGCAACACCAGTTTCAACCGGCGGACACACTCGATGCCGTTCAAGCCGGGCAGGTTGATATCGACCAACGCGACATCGGGCGGTTGCAATGCGAGACTTTCGAGGGCTGCTTCCGTCGATGCGAATTGGTTCACGCAGACAAATCCGCCCTCCTGCCGGATCCAATCGCAGAGAATTGTGCGCACCCCGTCATCATCCTCGACGATGGCGACTTTAATCGGATGCGGCGACGGGGAGGGAGGCAAAAGTTGGGATTCACTGGCCATAGTTTTATCGGTGGAAAGTTAAGGGTAAATCCAGATCAGATGCAGGAATCGGGTAATACGTGAGCAGGTCCAATCGCCAATCTGACGGTGAACGCAATCCGCGTGCCTTGCCCTGGCGCAGACGCGATGTCGCAATGTCCCCCGATCCGCGCGAGCCGCCGGCGCAAGTTGCTCAGACCATTACCGCCGCGGCCAGAACCCAAAGGATCGATCGATCCAGGCTCGGGAGGAAAACCGCGGCCGTTATCCTGCAAGACAATCACAAATTCATTCCGGCCAAGTTCCAAGGATACTTGGATTTCCGTCGCGGCCGCGTGTTTGATCGCGTTATTCAACGCCTCCTTAAAAGCGAGCAGGAGATTATGCCGCATCTGCGTGCTCAATGGCCACGCGGGCAAATTCAACGGCAGATCGAGCCGGCAACTGATGGCCACCTCACCGAGCCGCTCCTGCGCAAAACGAACGAGGTAGCTCGCCAGACTGTCGAGGGTGTCATGCCGCGGATTCAAGGCCCACACGATTTCGTCGAGCGTGTGCGTGACCTCGAGTGCCGTGTTGTGAATCCGCTCGAGCACGGGAGTCGCATGGTACGGCTGCTCGGCGTCCTGCCGCACCGACTGACTCAGCATGGTGATCCGTGTGAGACTCGACCCGATGTCGTCATGAATATCCTGCGCAATCCGCGCTCGTTCGCGTTCGATGCCGCGTTCGTATTCCAATTCCTCGACGCGCCGCTGCATCCGCCGGCGCGTTTCATGCCGGACGCCCCAGCCCACCGCGAAAACCGCGAGCAACACCGCCACGCTCCGAAACCACCACGTCTGCCAATAAAACGGCAACACCGTGAAATCAAATCCGGCGCCGACCGTATTCCAGCGGCCGTCATTGTTGCACGCGATCACTTGGAACCGATAATTTTTCGCCGGCAAATGGCTGTAAAATGCCGTGCGTTTCGTGCCTGCCTCGATCCAACCCTGATCCAGACCAACCAGCCGGTATTTAAAAAGAGTTTTGCTCGGCGCGGCCAAACTGAGCGCAGTAAATTGAAATTCCAGCCGCTGGTGTTCGGGGCGGAGCTGCAAGCGCTCTGCTCCCGAACCGCCAAATGCAACCGTTTGCCCGTCGACGCGAAGCGCCTCAACGACCACTGGCGGCACCAAAGTGTTTGGTCTGATCGCAGAAGGATCGACGCCAACCAAGCCCTTGCCGCTGGTAAACCACAGCCGGCCGTCGCTCGTCGTGCAACCGGCCGCTTGAAATCCTCCGGAATATTCCAGCGTGGGCAGTCCGTCATTCTTGTCGTACACTTGCCCGGACACCGTGGGCACAAGCCCGTCGGCGCAGCGATTGAGTTCTTCTTTGGCGACGCGAAAAATTCCATGATGCGTGCTGAGCCACAGATAACCGTGTTCGTCATCCGCAATGTGACAAACCACCTTGCTGGGTAATCCCTGGCTGACCCCGATCACGGAAAACCGGCCGGCTTTAAAACGATTCAGTCCGCCATCCTGAGTGCCGATCCAGAGCGCGTCACCGTCCGGTAACAAACATTGCACTCCATTGCCCACGAGTCCGTCGCGTTGCGTGAAACGTTGCAATTGGGAATCAACGAGCCGGCCGAAGCCCCCGTCACCCAGTGCCAGCCAAGTCACCCCGCGATCATCACGTGTGATTGCAAGGACCGTCGCTTCCGCCGGGGTTTCGTTGTGCAATAACCAAGTGTGCTGCGTCGCCTGTGACCGGAGTAGGCCATTGCCAGTCCCCAACCAAAGTTCACGACCCGACTCGCTGAACTGCAGCGCAAAGGTGGGAGACGCACCCACGTCGAATTCGGGCCGATGCACGAAATTATCACCTTCCAGCCGATAGAGTCCGCCCCCCCAACTGCCGGCCCAGATCTGATCTTTATCATCTGCCGCCACCGACCAAATAAAGAGATTATTAAAGCCTTCTTTCTCCCCGTAATGTTTCCACTGATTCTGGAAATAGCGGTAAACCCCCGCCCCTTCCGTCCCAATCCAAAGCGCTCCATTCCGGCCGGGCGCAACCACGAGAGCCGTACAACCCTGCCAGTTGTCCGGCGGATTGAGGACCGTAAATTCCGTGCGCCGGATCGCCGAAAGACCGCCCGCGCCCGCGCCAATCCAAAGCGTCCCTTCGCGATCTTCAAAAACCACCCGCGCCCAATTTTGCATAGTTGCGGTCTGGTGATTAAACACGAGCACACTGCCGTCAGGCCGAACCAAATGAACTCCATCGTCCATCGTGGCGAACGCCAGTGACCCGTCGCGGAGCTCCAGTGAACCGTTGATCTCGCTCGCGCCCCAAGGCCCGCGATCATCCGTCCAGACACCGCCAATCCGCTTGCGAATCCGGCCGTCACGCACCACCCACCACGCGTCACCCGCCGCTGCACACAAGCCGCGCACATAGCCCGAAAAGTGAGCGGGACCCAGATCAATCGGATTGAATTGCCCGGCATTCAGTTCCTGCGCCCCACCATCCACCGAAAACCAAATCCGCCCCGCGGCGTTGCGGGCGAAACGCACCAGCTTGATCCCGGAACTCTCGGGCGCCACCGCCAATCCCTCCGGCAAAGCCCGCTCCATCATTCCACTCGTGCGCAACAACCAGATCGTCCCGTTCTCGTCTGCGCTGATCGCGGCAACTTTGCTCCGCACTCCGGGCTTGCCGGGCAGCACTTCAAAACGGCCGCCCCGATAACAGGTGACCAATCCGGTATCATGACCAATCCAGAGCGTGCCTTCCCGGTCTTCAAATAATGCGGAGATCCGGGTGTCAGGCAAACTCGGCGTACTGCCGGAATCAAAAGTTTGAAAGCGCTCGCCGTCGAACCGCGCCAAACCGCCGAGCGTACCGATCCAAAGATATCCCTCGTGCGTCTGAGCAATCGCCGTAACCGTGTTCTGCGGCAGACCGTCTTCCGTCTGCCAGACGCGAATCGAGTAGCCGTCATACGAACTGTTGGTCACAGCCAACGAAACGCACGGGCCAGCAAGAGCTGCCAGAGCGAACGCAACGATATCGAGCACGCGGCGCAACATGGGAAGGGGGACCAACTCCGCTCACCGGGGGGGTGGAAAAAATGAACGGGGATCGGCACGCAAAGCGCATTATCCGGGCCTGTCAACGCTCGCCGGGGAAAAACCAAAATCCTGCCTGAAATTAAAACCGTCGCGGCGCGCGGCTGTTTTCCGAGCCTTCCGCCGCGTTCACCGCCGGAATCACGGGGTCGCTTCTGATTTCACCGCGATTAATTCAACCTCAAAAATCAGTCCGGAATTCGCCGGAATCTTTGCGGTCCGATAGCTCCCGTAACCGAGTGATGGGGGAATAAAAAATACCGCGCGCCCGCCGGGCTTGAGCACCGGCATCGCGGCAGCCCAGCCAGCGATCAATTGATTGACGACAAAATCCGACGGCTGGCCGTGAGCATGGGAATCGTCGAACACCTGCCCGTCCTTGAGCCGGCCGACGTAATGCACCCGCACCGTATCGCTCAACTTTGGAGCCGCGCCCTCGCCCGGCACCATCACTCGAATCCCCAGCCCGCTCGAGCGCCAGGTGATATCGGTCGCCTTGGCTTCCGCCCCAAATAATTGCTCGCGCCTGATCGCCGCGTCGTCGACTTCCGCCATCGGTGAGACCACCGGCTCCTGCGGAGCACACCCCATGAAAAACAAAACGAAACCACCCCAGAGCAAGTAAAACGAACGTCGCATAAAATTACAGATGATGCTTCCAATCGAATTCTGCAATTGAAAGTCCGCACCTGCCATTTTGAATCCGTGGTCGGCCGGGCTTTATACGACACCTGACAACGCTCCGCCCGAGTGTAGGAGACAAGCTTGCTTGCAAGCGATTCATTGCGTGGTGCGTTGGCGGATATTTCGCATCGCTAGGAAACAAGCGCCACCACTCGATCCACGATCCGTTTCCGAATTGAAGGAGCGTCCTTGCGGAGCTCCCCTCTCCATCCTAGCCGAAGCCGTTCGACGCTACTCACGGTTCGCGACAAGCCTCGCATTGATTAAATTCACACAGATTCAAAAATACCTCTTGCCATTTCCGGAATGATCGTTCTAATTTGTGTCATGGCCCGCCAAAAGGAATTCGATGAAGCCGAGGTGCTCGATCAAACGATCGAGCTCTTTCGTGCGCGGGGCTATCAATCGACTTCCTTTTGCGACCTCACCGCCGAACTCGGGGTCAGCCGGCAGAGTCTCTACGATACCTACGGGGACAAGCAGACGC
>JANYFP010000494.1 GCA_025362555.1 Verrucomicrobiota bacterium | reverse complement strand
ACATGCCTGTCTCCCCTCGGTCTCCGATCATGATCAGATTAAATCAGCGTTTCCTTAGAGCATTTTTGTTTTAGATGGACGCATCACGATTACAGCATCGGCGTCGGAATCGGGTGTAGCGGCGGGCGTCCCTGCCTGCCGGGTTTTGCGCTCAGTGCGGCCAATCCTGCAGGCACGCACCGTTGTTTGCTCGCTGCAAACCCGGTATCTGCCCGGGCCGCCGCCCGGCACAAAGGCCTGTAGCTACTTCGGAGCAGCGACTAACTAAATCAAAAATGCACTAGAATTCCGCGGTGCCTGGGGTGCGTGCGAAGGGGATGACGTCGCGGATGTTGGCGACGCCGGTCACGAACATCAGCATGCGTTCGAAGCCCAGGCCAAATCCTGCGTGCGGCACGCTGCCGTAACGACGCAGGTCGAGGTACCACCAATAATCTTTCTCGGCGAGATGATGGAGCGCCATGCCTTCCTTGAGCAGTTCCATGCGCTCCTCGCGCTGACTGCCGCCGATGATTTCCCCAATGCCCGGCACGAGCAGATCCATCGCCGCGACGGTCTGACGCTCGGGGGCGTCACCGTCGTTGACACGCATGTAGAACGCTTTGATCGCACGCGGATAATTATAAACCGTCACGGGGCATTTGAAATGTTCCTCGGTGAGGTAACGCTCATGCTCCGATTGCAAATTGTCGCCCCAAGCGACGGGATGCTCCCATGTCTTGCCGCATTTATTCAGGATCTCAACCGCTTCGGTGTAGCTGCAACGTTGGAAGGGCCGGTCGAGGACAAACGCGAGGCGCGTGAGCAGTTCTTTGTCGACGAATTTGCTGAAAAATTCGAGGTCGGCGGCGCAATGTTCCTGCGCATCGCGGATGAGGTATTTCACAAATTCCTCGGCGAGGGCCATGTCACCGGCGAGGTCGCAGAACGCGATTTCCGGCTCGATCATCCAAAACTCGGCGGCGTGTCGCGAGGTGTGGGAATTTTCGGCGCGGAACGTTGGGCCAAACGTGTAGATGTTGGAGAGCGCGGTGGCGAATATTTCACCTTCGAGCTGGCCGCTGACGGTGAGAAAAGTCTTCTTGCCGAAGAAATCCTGGGTGCTGTCGACCTCGCCCTGTTCGGTTTTCGGTGGATTACCGACGTTGAGCGTGGTGACACGGAACATGTCGCCGGCGCCCTCAGCGTCGCTGGCGGTGATGATGGGCGTGTGGACGTAGAAAAAGTTTTTCTCCTGAAAAAATTGATGCACCGCGTAAGCCAGCCGGCTGCGCACGCGGAAGACGGCGCCGAAAAGATTGGAGCGTGGGCGCAGGTGGGCGATCTCGCGGAGAAATTCGAGGGAGTGCCCTTTCTTTTGCAGCGGGTAAGTGGCGTCGGCTTCGCCGAGCACGATGAATTTTTCTGCGACGACCTCCCATTTTTGACCCTGACCTTTTGATTCGACGAGTCGGCCGTGGATTTCTACGGAAGCGCCGGTGTTCGCGCGGGCCACCTGCGGGTAGTCGGGCAAAGTGGCATCGACGATCACTTGCAGACCCTTCAGGCAGGAGCCGTCGTTGAGTTCGATGAAGGAAAAAGCCTTGGCGTCGCGACGGGTGCGGACCCAGCCTTGGAGGAGAATGGCGTCGCTCGGGGCGACGGCGTTGAGCGCGTCTTTAACGAGAGTGCGTGGCATGGTGGTGGGGGAGTGAATCAAGCAGGCTGCTCTCAATTGGCAAACCGGGAATGGGGCGGTCCGCGCCCGGGATCGATTGGGCTACGCGGTATTAGTTCGAGCGTATCGGCGTATCACGGAATCAGTCCTGGCGTCGGATGAGTTTCTTTGTCGGCGATCGGGAGTTCGGTTCCTGCTGGAAATATTGCGGTCGGGCGCGTTTCTTTTTCGACAACGGTGGATCCTCCTGTTGCATTGGCTTTTGTTTTCTCGCCCGGCCTTCCACAATGGCCGGGTCACCCCATAACCCCTCCGTCCCTATTGTGCTTATGAACGCCAAGCGTCTCTTCAATGCCAGTTGTATCGCTCTGATTGTTACGGCCATGAGTTTTGCGCTCCGCGGCGCAGCAGCCGCGTCGTGGGCCACTGAATTCAAATTAACCTATGAGCAGGTTGGTGTGATTAATAGCACCGCGTTCTGGGGCTTCACGCTCGCCATGGTATTTGGCGGTCCGCTTTGTGATGCCGTCGGCATGAAGCGCATTCTTGGGCTGGCATTTGTTGGTCATCTCGCGGGTATTCTTTTAACGATTTTCGCTTGGAACTATTGGAGTCTTTTTGCTGGCACGTTGCTTTTCGGCATCGCGAACGGCTCGGTTGAGGCGGCCTGTAATCCACTTATCACCACGATTTTTTCGACGGATCGGACGACGAAGCTCAACCATTTTCACGCTTGGTTTCCGGGCGGAATCGTCATTGGCGGTTTGCTCGCCTTTGGCCTTGGTCATGCCGGCCTCGGTTGGAAAGTCCAGTTTGCCACGATGCTCATTCCGCTGGCGATTTATGGGGTGATGTTTGCCGGCCAGTCCTGGCCGAAAACCGAACGCGTTCAACAGGGTGTGTCCACCGGTTCGATGTTCTCTGCCTGCCTCCATCCTCTTTTCATCGTGATGGTCGTTTGTATGTTGATGACGGCGGCGAGCGAGTTTGGTCCCCAACAGTGGATTCCTACAATCTTGAGCAACGCCGGTGTTTCCGGCACCTTGGTTTTGGTGTGGATCACCGGTTTGATGTGGATGGGGCGGCAGTTCGCCGGCGTGTTTGTGCACAAAGTTTCCCCGTTGGGTATGTTGCTGATGAGTGCGGTGCTGAGTGCGCTGGGACTTTATGCGATGAGTCATTCCACGGGCGGCATGCTGTTCGCGTCTGCGACGATTTTTGCGTTCGGCGTGTGCTTCTTTTGGCCAACGATGCTCGGTACGGTTAGCGAACGGTTTCCGAATACAGGTGCGCTCGGACTGGCGATTCTCGGTGGCGCGGGCATGTTGAGCGGCAGTTATATTGTGCCCTTGGTCGGGCGCGGTTTTGATCACGCCATCGCCGCCCGCCTGCCGGTTGGTCAGACCGCTGAGACCCTAACCGCCGCCCCAGCGGGCACTGAGCTCGCGACCCAATGGACGCAGATTCAAGCTTCCGCTGGCTTGGAGACGCTCGGACAAGTGGCGGTTATTCCGGCGGTACTCGCGGTGGTTTTCCTGATTCTTCTGCTGACTTGGAAAAAGAAACCGGCTGGTGCGTCAGCGCACTGAGAAGTTCGCTGAGCCGACACCGCATGCGGCTGGCCGCTGACGGCGTCAGTTTAGCAGCGACAAATTCAATGTAATTCAAACCCGGCTTTTGGCCGGGTTTTTTATTCCCAGTGGGTCCAATAACCCGAAGATTGCTTCGGTGTGGTTGGGTGTGGGCACCGCGCCCACAAAATCCGGCAGTGGGATTTGCTTCAAATGCCCGGGGATCTTTACTGGATGCGATAAAACCGTTCAAAGGTCCGCGTAAGCGGCGACAAAAATTCAGCATGGTCTCGCGAAGGAATCGAAGGGGGCGAAGGTTCGGAAATAGGGTGGCACTTCGCTTCCTGCGATTCTTCGCGAGACAGTTGGGTTTAATTTTCCCATCAGCGTGAGCTCCCGGTCGCACTCATGCGGTTGTTTTGTATTCTCTCCGATCGTATTACGGTCTGAATGGTGGAGCAGGCTAGACCTCAAGGCGCGGTTGGATCCCCGCTCTCAAATCCGCAGTTGTGCGTGACTATGGCTCGGGCAAGGCAGCGGGTTGAGGTCAACCCTCTCAACCTTTAAACCTGTGAGTCCCGCTCAGCGGCGATCCGGTTTCTTCTGCATCAGGTCTTCGCGGGCTTTTGCGAGTTGCGTGCGCTCTTTGGCCGTGAGGCTGGACATCCCGGATCGGGCGATCTTGTCGAGTAACTCATCCATTTCCGCCATGGAATTTTCCTTCGCCACTTTAATGCTGATGGTTTTGGTCGGCTTGAGATCGGGCAGGAGACGGAGCTTGGGTTTGCGTGCCCAGAAATTGAGCGAAGGCAGTGTGAGGCGGCCTTGGTGGTGACAAACAAACACGTACGCGTAGCCAGTCGTGATCCACAATGAAATCAACCCGACCCAG
>JANYFP010000476.1 GCA_025362555.1 Verrucomicrobiota bacterium | reverse complement strand
TGATCGGCCTGCTGCTGCCGTTGGACACTTACCTGGCTGTTGGACTGGTTTACCTGCTCGCGATTATTATTCTCAGCCTGCGCAACGGCCGCGGACCCGTCCTCGCCGCCGGGGTGCTCAGTGCACTCACCTGGAATTTTCTGTTTATTCCGCCCCGCTTCACTTTCGCCATCAGCAAAGTCGAAGACGCCACGTTGTTCGGCACGTACTTCATCGTCGCACTCGTGACGGGCCACCTCACTTCGCGCATCCGAATCCAAGGCCACAACGAACGTCTGCGCGAGGAGCGCGCCACCGCACTGTTTGAACTCACTCGTGCCTTGGCTGAAGCCGACACCCTCGATCAAGCCGTGTTCGCCGCGCTACGACAGGCGGACGAACTTTTTTCCGCCAACACGTCACTGCTGCTCGCCGATGCCGACGGCATCGTGACGCCGCATTTCGCCGGTTCATTTGCACTCGACGGCAAAGAACGCGGTGTGGCCGAATGGGTTTTCCTGAATCGGCGCCCGGCCGGCCGCTTCACCGATACTTTGCCGGGCAGCGCGGCCTTTTATCTCCCGCTGATCCGCGAAGACAAAGCGGTCGGAGTGCTCGGCATCGCAGTGGCAAAAAACGGCACCCTCACGCTTGGGCAACGCGACTTGCTCGAAGCTTTTGCCCGCCAGCTCGCGCTGATAGTCGAACGAGAGCACCTGCGCGAAGCAGGCGCGCGGGAAAAATTACTCGCGGAGTCCGACAAACTTCACCGCGTGCTGCTCGACAGCGTCTCGCACGAATTGCGCACGCCGCTGGCCGTAATCACCGGAATCCTCGAAAATTTGCCGGAGGCCGCGCCTGAATTACGCGCTGAACTTGTCGGCGAAGGGCGCGCCGCCGCACGCCGGCTCAACCGCCTCGTCGGTAATCTGCTTGATCAAACGCGACTCGAAAGTGGCACGCTGAAACCGCGGCTCGATTGGTGTGACGCGCGCGATCTCGTAAACGCCGCCCTGGATGGCATGCGCGACGAACTGACCGGCCACCCGCTCGAAGTAAATTTACCCGACGACATGCCGCCCGTGCGCGCCGATTTTGCGCTGACCGAACAAGCCTTGGCCAATTTGCTTCTGAATGCTGCACGCCACACGCCAACCTCCACCCCCCTCTTTCTCACGGCGGGAATCGAGCGCAGCGGGACGCGGGCTTTTTTCACCGTGGCGGATCGGGGGCCAGGCTTTCCCATGGAAATGCGCAAGCGTCTCTTCCAAAAATTCGAGCGCGGCGACGCCGCCCGCGCGGGCGGACTCGGACTCGGGCTATCCATTGTGCGCGGATTTGTTGTGGCGCAGGGCGGCGACATCGTGGTCGGCGAAAACCCGGGTGGCGGCGCCGTGTTCACCATTTACCTGCCGCACAAGGCCCCCCAGACTCTCCCCACCGAATGAGTCTTCCTGCCGCCAAAGCCACGCTTCTCGTCATTGACGACGAGATCCAAATCCGCCGGTTGCTGCGCGTCACGTTGGAGAGCGAGGGTTACAAGGTCCGCGAAACGGACACGGGACAACTCGGGTTGCAAGAAGTCGCCCACCAGGCTCCAGATGGCATCATTCTCGACCTCGGCTTGCCGGATATTGACGGCAAGGAAGTCATCAAGCGATTGCGCGAATGGTCCAAGGTGCCGGTGCTCGTACTGTCCGTGCGCGAAGGCGAAGAGGACAAGATTGCCGCACTCGACGCCGGCGCGGACGACTATCTGACTAAACCGTTTAGCGGTCGCGAACTCCTGGCCCGCGTGCGCGCCATCTTGCGCCGCATGCCCGCCACCAATGAACCCGCCGTCGTCCGCGTGGGCGACATCGAGATCGACCAGTCCGCCCGCCTCGTGCGCCGGGCGGGAAATGAAATACATCTCACCGCCAAAGAATACGCCCTCTTCCAACTCCTCGTGCAGCATCGCGGCAAGGTCGTCACGCACCGGCAGATTTTGCGCGAATTGTGGGGCCCCAACGCAGAGGAAAACACGCACTATCTCCGTGTACACATGACTCACCTGCGGCAAAAACTCGAAACCGACCCGCATGCGCCGCGCCACTTAAAAACCGACGCAGGCATCGGCTATCGACTGGTGATCGAGTAGTTATCTTGTTGGGCCGCCGCTCACAGCGATCTTTGGATTAGGCGGTCAAACCTGGCACGTCACAAGCGACGGTCCTCCATTTACAGAAACGCACCCAACGCCTCCTATTTCTACGGGAGAATAAGCCTCGCGTTGCCCTTGGTAAGTTGAGGTAATGTTCCACTATGCCATTTACCAAGCTCGGGTTGCCACCCACCCTCGTCAACGGTGTCAAAGCCATGGGCTACGTCGATCCGACGCCGATCCAATTGCGCGCCATTCCTGTCGTCCTCGGCGGCGGTGATTTAATCGGTTCGGCCCAGACCGGCACGGGGAAAACCGCTGCGTTCGCGCTGCCCGTTCTCGCCCGTCTCGGCAAACACGAAGCCCGCGGCCCGCGCGTCCTCGTCCTCGAGCCCACCCGAGAACTCGCCGCCCAAGTCGAAACCGCTTTCCGTGACTTCGGTCGCTTCACCGATATCCGCGCCACTGTCGTCCACGGCGGCGTCGGCTACGGTCGCCAGCGCAGCGAAATCCAAGCCGGCACCGACATCGTCATCGCAACGCCTGGCCGTCTCATGGATTTCCTCAACGAAGGCACGCTTCGCCTCGATGGCCTGCAAATTCTCATCCTCGATGAAGTCGACCGCATGCTCGACATGGGCTTCGTCAAGGACGTCAAAAAGATCATCGGCCACTGCCCGAAGGCACGCCAGACGCTGTTCTTTTCCGCCACAATCCCGCCCGAGATCGACGCCATCGCGTCCTTCGCCCTGCGCAATCCGACGCGCGTTGAGATCGGCGTTTCCCGCACCGTCAACAAATCCGTCACGCACGCCTTCTATCCCGTCGGCACCGCGCTTAAATTCGAACTCCTCGTCGCACTCCTCGAGAAAACCGATTTCCACAGCTGCCTCGTTTTTTCACGCACCAAGCACGGCGCGGACAAGATCGCGCGCAAATTGAAAGCCGCAAATCATTCCGTCGCCGTCCTGCACGCCAACCGCTCGCAATCGCAACGCGTCGAAGCGCTCGAAGGATTTAAATCCGGCAAATACGAAGTGATGGTCGCCACCGACATCGCCGCTCGCGGCATCGACGTCGCCGGGGTCTCGCACGTCATCAATTACGACATTCCCGCCAACCCGGAGGATTACGTTCACCGCATCGGCCGCACCGGCCGCGCATTGGCCGTCGGTGATGCCTTCACGCTCACGACTCCGGAGCAAGCCGACGACATCCGCGCCATCGAGCGTTTCATCGGTCAGAAAGTACCCCAGCTCAAACTCGAAGGGTTTAATTACAACGCTCAGCCGCCCCGTCCGATGGGCTTTCAAGGTGCCGCGCCTGACTACAGCCAGCGCCCCGCGCCCCAGCACCGACCGCAAGGCCAGCGGCCCGCGTTCGGTCAGGGTCAGCGCCCAGCGCAAGCTCAGCGGCCCGCCGGAGCTCACGCTCCGCAGCAATCCCGCCCCGCTCCGTCACACTCGCCGCAACAATCCGGTCAACCCGCCGCTCCCGGTGGCAATACCGGCCAACCCGCGCCCCGCAAATTTGGCGGCCTGTCCCGCGGAACTTGGAATCGCCGTTAGTTTCTAATTTTCATCGCCATGACATCCTCCAAACGCCTGCTCTCCGCGGTTCTCTCCGCGTTTATCCTCGCGGTTCCTGTGAGCCGCTCCCTTGCCGAAACTTCGCCCGCAGCACCGGCACCCGTTCCAGCCGAGGCCAATGCCCCGGTTGCGGCCATTCCGACCAGCGGCATCACCGCCGAATTCAAAGTCATCTTTGAACAAATCACCACTAAGCTAAAAGCCGGTCAGGGCTCCGAGGCCGATCTCGCGGCGGACATCGCCGCGATCAATGCGCTCCTCGCCAAGCATGCCGGGGAAAAAACCGACGAAGTGGCGATGGTCGCGCTGATGAAGGCCCGGCTCTATCTAGAGGTGTTTGAAAATACCGACAAGGGCATCGCGCTCCTGAAGGAAATCAAAGTGAAGTATCCGGAGAGCGAAATCGCGAAAAATATCGATCAGGCCGT
Source organism: Verrucomicrobiota bacterium (assembly GCA_025362555.1). Lineage (GTDB taxonomy): Bacteria > Verrucomicrobiota > Verrucomicrobiia > Opitutales > Opitutaceae > Lacunisphaera. The sequence goes on along the minus strand of JANYFP010000476.1, from coordinate 626 downwards.
GGCTGGAATCGAGAAGCAGGTCGCGGCGGCGAACATCCTCGCGGTAGGAAAAACTTTTCCCGCGTTTGCCGAAAAGGATCTCAACGACAAGCCACTGGCGCTCGCTGATTTCAAGGGCAAGATCGTCCTCATCGATTTCTGGGCCACGTGGTGCGGACCCTGCGTCGCCGAACTGCCACATGTGCTGGCGGCCTATGAAAAATTCCACGCCAAAGGGTTCGAAGTCATCGGCATCAGCCTCGACCAAAATCGCGATGCGCTCACCACGTTTATCAAGGAAAAGAACATGGCTTGGCCGCAGTATTTCGACGGCCTCGGCTGGAAGAGCAAATTGGGGACGCAGTACGGCATCCAATCCATCCCCGCCACGTTCCTCCTCGACGGCGAAGGCAAGATCATCGCAAAAGATCTGCGCGGTCCCGCCCTCGATGCCAAACTGGCTTCGCTGCTAAAATAATTCGTCGCTGACGACGCAAGCATCCCGAGCCGACCCCACCACGGGTCGGCTTTTTTGTGCCCAAATTCATTGCCAGAAAATATCCAAATTCCTCCAAACGGACCACGTCTGCTTTCAAAGTGGAGGAGCTGGCTTGCCAGCGATTCAGGGCGGTTGCCGTCGACGCACA
>JANYFP010000042.1 GCA_025362555.1 Verrucomicrobiota bacterium | reverse complement strand
TTGCTTCATCGCGTGATGAATGACGGGATGGTTTGACGGGAAATATTAAGCTGAGGGATGGGCGCTGAGAGTTGAGAGCTGAACAGATCGGGCTGGTCGCCGGAATAGGCCGTTTTTTTGACGCATTGACGCATTGCGCTTTGAATGCGGCGCAGTAGCCCTCGACCATGACGCCTACTCGGCAAAGTTCCTTTCGTCTATTTCGCCTCTGGGGGATCGATGTCCATGTCCATTGGTCATGGTTCGTCGTCGCCTTCTATTCGATTTCCACGCGAGTGCCCAATTACGCTGCTCCTGTCTGGGGTGTGTTGGAATATTTGGTGCTCTTTCTGATCGTGCTGTTGCATGAGTTCGGTCACGCGTTGGCCTGCCGGCAAGTGGGTGGGAGTGCTGATCAAATCGTACTCTGGCCGCTGGGCGGCGTGGCCTATGTCGCACCGCCATCGCGCCCGGGAGCGACGCTCTGGAGCATCGCCGCCGGACCGTTGGTTAATGTCGCGTTGGTGCCTGTTTTCATCGGAATATTCTACGCCGTGCGGGCGGCGGGTGTACTCAATCAAAACCCGGATCTGCATGCTTTTCTTCGCGCGATTATCTGGATGAACGTCAGCCTGCTCGCATTTAATCTGCTCCCGGTTTACCCGCTCGACGGTGGCCAGATCCTTCGCTCGCTCCTGTGGTATCCGCTGGGCAAAGCCCGCAGTTTGATGGCGGCCACGGTGATCGGATTCATCGGCGGAGTGGGGCTCGCGGCATTCGCCGTGTGGTTACGCTCACCGTGGATCGGAATCATGACGTTTTTTCTTTCGTCCAATTGTTGGCGGAGTTTCCAAAGCGCCCAAGCCTTGCGGAAGATCGAGCAGTTACCGCGTCGCTCGGAGTTCGCGTGTCCGGTTTGCCACGCGTCCCCGCCGATCGGAAATTTTTGGCAGTGCCCGCAGTGCCGTCAGCCGTTTGATGCTTTCGCGACGGGCGCGCAGTGTCCGCATTGTTCCGCGACGCTCGAGCTGACGCCCTGTCCGGATTGCGGCACCGCACGTGGGCAACGTTCCTGGGACGCCTCGATCCGCGACGTGTAACGGAAAATCGCCGGCAGGCTCACACTGTATTGCTTGGGCTTGGTTGGGTGTAGGCGGGGTGCCCTCACCCCGCGAGGCATGCGCTGCGAAACCTGGCACCCCGCCCACAAAATTCGCCAGTGGGATTTGCTTTAAATGCCCCGGAGCTTGCTCCGGGGATGTTTACTTGTCGGAGCAAAAATGAATTTACGCCGTGACCGATGAAACGCCGAGCTCCTGCCGGACGAGCGGTGCGACGCGGGTGCCGATAATTTCGATCGCATGCATGAGCTGCCGGTGGGGAAGTGACGCCACGGACATCTGGAAACTGAATCGGTCAATACCGCCCAACACTTGGTTTTGACGGAGAATTTTTTCCGCGACTACCTCGGCATTGCCGACATGCAGTGCGCCGGTCGGGCCGCATAGCGCGTCGAATTGCGCTCGCGTGGTGGGCGGCCAGCCGCGCTCGCGTCCGATTTCGGTGAAGGCTTTCGCGTAGCCCGGGAAAAATTCTTCCGCCGCCTGGGCGGTGGTGTCGGCCACGTAGCCAAGGCAATGCAGACCCACCCGAAGTTTTTCGGGTGCATGTCCGGCGCGGGTGCCCGCCTCTCGGTACAAATTGATGAGGGGAAGAAAACGGTGAGGTTCGCCGCCAATGATCGCGACCATCAGGGGAAGCCCCAGGGTTCCCGCGCGCACGAAAGATTCCGGCGTGCCACCGACGCCGAGCCAAATCGGGAGCGATTGCTGCGCGGGGCGCGGATAAATTCCCTGACCGGTGAGCGCCGCCCGATGCTTTCCCGACCAGTGAACCTTGCTCGACTGATTGATTTTAAGGAGCAGATCGAGCTTTTCGGTGAAGAGTGAATCGTAGTCGTCCAGCTTCAGACCAAAGAGAGGGAACGCCTCCACGAAGGAACCGCGGCCGACGATCATTTCTGCACGTCCGCGCGAAATCAGATCAAGCGTGGCAAACTCCTGGAACACTCTCACTGGATCAGCCGCGCTGAGCACCGTGACGGCGCTCGTCAGGTGGATGCGTTTTGTGCGGGCTGCGGCCGCCGCGAGAATCACCGTGGGCGCTGAGTCCAGGAATTCCTTGCGATGATGTTCGCCGATGCCGAAGACATCGAGGCCAACTTGATCGGCGAGTTCAATCTCCTCGATCAGATCGGCGAGCCGCTGCTCCGCACTCACCTGATTCCCGACGGGGGAGTCAGCGTTCGCCGCAAAACTGTCGATTCCGATTTGCATATGGATTTGATTTAAAAGTGAGGCTGGTCGCAAAAAGCGTAGAAGCTTAAAATTGAAAAGCCCGATAATCTCTTCGCGCCTGCCGCGTTCAAATCAAGTTTAGGCCGCAGGGTGGAGAGAGAAAATTCCGGCAAATGCGCGGCGTACACCGAAAAATACGGTTAGCCAAAGCACCATGACCACCACGGCCAAGGGCAGGCCGGCCGGGGCCATCAGGGCGTGAAACAAAAGGATGTTCACGACGACCGGGCCAAGCAGCACGAGGGCGATGGGGACAAATCGATTCGCAAGCAGCAGCCCCCCGCCGACGAGTTGGAGGAGAAAGACCGCGACCAAGTAGTGGGAAACAAACAGTGCGCCCATGTACTGCGCGGCGACCCCGGTCGGCGGCGGCATGGGAATGAAGTTAAGGAATCCGTTCAGTCCGAAGACGAGGAAGATGAGGCCGAGCAGGAGGCGGGAGAGGAGGGAGACAGTTTTCATCGTTATTTCTATTGAAGGTGAATTAATTTTAAGCCGCGACTGCGCGGACTTCGGCCAAGGTGGGTTTGAGAAATTCCGCGCGATCCACTGAGCCGGACATCACTCGCGACGCGCCACCGGCGGTGATAAACTTCACGTCAGTCACGCCGATGAAGCCGAGAACGGTTTTCAAATACGGGTCGACGAAATTCATCGCGGCCGCCGGACTCCCAGTTCCATAGGCACCACCGCTCGCCGCCAACACGGTGGCTTTTTTGCCTTTCAGCAATCCTTCGGGGCCGTTTTTTCTGTAAGCGAAAGTCCGACCGCGGCGTGCGATCTGATCGATCCAGAGTTTTAATGTGCCTGGGATTGAGAAATTGTGCATCGCCACGCCGATCACGTATTCGTCCGCGCGCTCCAATTCCCCGATCAATTCTTCGGAGAGTGCGAGGGTCGCGATTTGCTCCGGCGTGCGGGCGGCCGGGTCAGTATAAGCGGCGTAGATCCACGCTTCGTTCAACGGAGCGGGAGAACTGACCGCGAGGTCGCGGTAAATGACCGTTCCGGTCGGATGGGAGGATTTCCAGGAGTTGACGAACTCGTGGGTCATTTCCCGGGAAATCGAGGTGCTGAGTGGGCTTGAATCAAGTTGGAGGAGAGTTGGCATGGGAGGAGGAGAAAAACGACAAGTGATACTTAACCGACAAATGTTGTTTATTGGTTAAACGTCAAGTGTTGTTTTTCTAATTGATTTTCTTTGCCTCTCAGGAATAGATGGTTACCCGTTTATTTGTGCCACTTTCAGACTGCGAAGTTCGCGATCCGCGTATCCGGAGGACCCGACAATTGCTGCAGGGAGCCTTGCGAACACTCATGCAGACGAAGGGTTTTGATGAGATTTCGGTGCAGGATCTCACGGATGCGGCCACCGTAAATCGCGCTACTTTCTACGATCATTATACGGACAAATTCGCTCTGCTCGATGCGCTGATCGCTGGTGGATTTCACCAGATGCTGCATGAACGGAGCGTGCGTTACGATGGCAGCTGTGCGTCGGCGGCGCGCCCGATTATTTTGGCCGCCTGCGATTACTTGGCGACGCATCAAAGCAGTTGTCCGGAGAGTACGCAAAAAAGCGCCTTCGAACCGCTCATCGAGGCGGCGATCACCCATGCGATCCGGCGTGTTTTGCTTTCGGGCATTGCGAAAACAACGGTCACTTCCGGGCCGTCCGCCGAGATGGTCGCCACGACCGCGAGTTGGGCCATCTACGGCGCGGTGAAAGAGTGGCTTAAAACCCCGGACCGTGCTCCCGCCGAAGAAATCGTGGCGGTGATTTTGCCGCTCATCGTACCGATCCTGCAAGCGGTGCCGCCGCCGAAATCCAACGCCGCCGCGCCGGCTCTGCCGGTGGGTTGATCAATAGGGTCATGCTTTGTGGAAGGTGATCGGATGGGGCAAGCCGGATTAAGCGGGGCACGCCGTGAGTGGAGCCCAAATCACTGCAAACGGAAGGAGGTGTTGTCTCGCGAAGGAGAAGCGGCGCAAGCACGAGTGATTTTGGAGAAGGATCTGGCGAAATGGGAAGTGCTGGCGGCGGCGCAGCCCAACGCTTGCCCCGGTTTTCACGAAGCCTATTGCGCAGTGCTTTTGGCTACGGCGCTCGATTCTTCGACCCCGCATGGGGTGGAGCGTCGCGCAGCGTTGCTGGCGCGTGCGTCGGCCCGACTGGATGCCCGCAAAGCGTCGGGCCCGGTCACTCACGAGGACGCGGAATTGGTGGAGAAAATTAAAACTCTGCGCGATGCGGAACCTGCCGCCGCGCACGAAATCGTGGCCGTCAGTGCGGCTCCACGGTGACCGATCACTCCGGGCGTACCGGCTCCATTTTCGGGACGAGCAAGTGGAAACTCAGTAGCGCCGCCAAATACGTGGTGCCGGCGATTACGAAGAGAACCGGATACACGTGAGTGGTATCGGCGTGTTGCGCTTCAGCCCGGGCGAATAGCCAACTGGTGAACTTTAATAGCGCGACCGCGCCGAGTGAGCCCATGGTTCCACCGAGGCCGGCGACAGTCGCAACTGCATGCTTGGGGAACATATCGGCGATGCTCGTATAAAGATTGGAGGACCATCCTTGATGCGCGGCCATGGCCAGACCGACCAGAAATACGCCTAGCCACAGAGAGGAAATTTGGGTGGTCAGCATCACGGGCAAAACCCCCAGTACACAAACCAGCATGGCGGTTTTGCGCGCGGCGTTGAGTGACCAACCGCGTTTCAGCAAGGAGGAGGATAACCATCCGCCACCGATGCTGCCCACATCGGCCATCAGATAGATCATGAGAAACGGCGGTCCGAATTGCAGGATCTTCAGGTTGAAATGCTGGCTAAAAAATAGCGGGAGCAAATAAATGTTCCAGCGCCAGATCATGTCGGTGAAAAATTTGCCGAGGATAAAAGCCCAGGCCTGCCGCGTGCGAAGGATTCGGCGGATTGGCATGATTTCCGTAATGGTATCCGGCGGGTCGCTCTCGATGTGCGCGAGTTCGGCCGGTGAAACCCGCGGGTGTTGCGATGGCAGCCGGTAAAGACCGAGCCAAAAAAAGGCCCACACCAATCCCGCTCCGCCGGTGGCGATGAAGGCCCATTGCCAGCCGTAGCTCACGAGCAGCCATGGAATGGCGATGGGCACGATCATCGTGCCGACGTTACTCCCGGAATTGAAAATGCCGGCCACGAGCGCACGCTCCTTCCGCGGAAACCATTCTGCCGTGGCCTTGGCGGCACCAGGGAAAGCGCCGGACTCGGTGAACCCCAGGAGAAATCTCGCCAGCTTGAAACCAAAAACCGTGGCCATGCCCGCATGCAACATTGAGGCGAGACACCAGCCGATGAGCGAGAGCGCCAGGCCGATTCGCGTGCCGATCCGATCGAGAAACCGGCCGACGAAGGCGAGACCGATGGCATAGGAAATTTCGAACCACAGCGCGATTTCCGGAATGTCGGCGTTTTTCCAGCCGAAGATTTTCTGTAGTTCCGGGGCCAGGTAGCCAAACACGGAGCGATCCACGTAGTTGATCGTGGTGGCGGCAAAGAGCAGACCGCAGATTACCCAGCGAAAGCGCGTTGGCCCCGAAGCGGGCTGAGGTGGGGCGGCTAAAGGGACGCTTGGCATGAAGTAGTTTCAGACCGAATCAGAAAGCGGACGTCGCGCGGGGCATTGCACGCCGGCCATTATAGGTTGCCCAGTGGCGGTTTATTGGGGCTTGGGCGGAAGGGCGCGGGTGTCGTTCACAGAAATTCCGCCGTCGACCAGCAGGGTCTGGCCGGTGACGTAGGCACTGGCGTCGCTCGCTAAAAAGAGCAGCGCTCCGGTGAGATCTTCCATCGCACCGGGGCGGCGCAGTGGAATTTTATCGCTCAGGTAGCGCACCCACTCCGCGTTTTCGTACATCACGGCATTTTGCGAAGTCTTGAACCAGCCGGGCGCAAGGCAATTGACTGTGACGCCTTGCGGTCCCCAGTCGGCGGCCAAGCTCATCGTGAGTTGCTTGATGCCACCGCGGCTCGCGCCATACGGACCGAGGCCGGCATATCCCGCCACGGAAGTCACCGAGCCGATGTTGACGATCCGGCCGCGACCGACGCCAATCATGGAGCGGGCCACGGCCTGGGCGACGAAGAACGGGCCGCGCAGATTGGTGTCGAGAATGGTGTTCCAATCCTCCCACGAGACGTCGAGCGCGGGTTTGCGAATGTTGCAACCGGCGTTGTTGATCAGGATGTCGATTCGCCCGAAGTGGGTGTGGGAGGACGCGACCGCCGCTTCGATGCTGGCTTGATTGCGCACGTCGAGTTCGACGGGCCACACCCGCCGTCCGAGCGCGGTAATTTCGCGGGCGGTGTCGTCGAGCGAGGCGAGCGTGCGGCTGGTGATCGCGACATCCGCGCCCGCCCGCGCGAGGGCGAGCGAAAAATGTTTGCCGAGCCCACGGCTGGCGCCGGTGACGAGAGCGATTTTTCCCGTGAGATCGAAAAGGTTCATGCTGCGTGCAGGCGACGGTCAGGGTTGGAGAATCACTTTCATATACTTCGCGCCGTCTTTCGCGCTCAGCCGTTGGAACCAGGCGGCGCCTTCCGCGAGCGGGGCGACGGCACTCATCATCGATTCAACCTGGATGATGCCTTTTGAAATCAATTCAAGGCACAGCGGATATTCTCCCGCGGAGGAACAACTCCCGTGCAGCGTGATTTCGCGGGTGACCACCGCTTGCAGCGGAAAATCCGTTTTGGCTGCGAGATTGCCGACCAAAACGGCTGAGCCGCCGCGGCGCAAAGTTGCGATGGCGAGATTAAGCGTCGCGCCGATGCCGACGACTTCAAAAGCGCAGTCTGCGCCGCGTTCCTCGGTTAGTCGCGCAACTTCCGTGGCGACGTCGCAGGCGTCTGATTTCAACGTGTGGGTTGCGCCGAGTTCCTTGGCGAGGGCCAGGCGGTTTTCCGCCAGATCGACCGCAATGATCTGCCGTGCGCCCGCCCAGCGCAGGGCTTGGATCACAAATAAACCGATCATGCCCGCGCCAACCACCACGGCGGTGTCGGTTGGCGCGACGCGGATTCGCTGCACGGCATGCACCGCGATCGAGACCGGTTCGATCATGGCCGCGTGAGTGAAGGGCAGCGAGTCGGGCAACGCATAAAGAATGCGCGCCGGCACCGTGAGCAATTCGGCAAACGCGCCGTGCTGGCGGTATTCGGCCGGGGCGACTCCGACGACTCGCCGGCTCGCGCAAAGATTGACCTGCCCGTCGCGGCAATAGGAGCAAACGCCGCATGAAATGGTGGAGTCGAAGGTCACTCGGTCGCCCGGTTTCCAGCGTTCGACGCGTGGACCAACGGCGACAATTTCCCCAGAGGCTTCATGGCCCATGATCAGCGGTGGCCGCCGTCGACCGGTCGATCCATCCCAACCGTGGATATCGCTGCCGCAAATGCCGCACGCGCGGATGCGCAACAAGACCTCGTCAGCGGCGGGCACCGGTTCCGGGTGGTCAATGAACTCGAGCTGCGAGGGGGCGGTAAGCAGGAGAGCTTTCAAGCGAGATACTTTAATTAACACGCTGGGCCCCGCTGTCACGCATTCCTTGGCGCATCTCTAATTTGCCTCCGATACAAGTGGACGAGAAATAAGGTGACGGATACATCAGATGGCACACGAACGGCTGCTGTCGGATTAGAAACGCTAACTCATTTCTCTCATGACCATGATCGCCACCCAGATTCGGCAGAAGGATGCTCTCTTCTATTTTGCCTCGTATCCGTCGGATAAATTGCTCGGGAAAGTTCGGTTCATGAGCCGTTTCTACGCCGAAGAGGGCGGCGGAATCACTCCGGAAGCGGTGCCCGCTGAGGACGACATCGCGACGTTTATCGCGCGGGTTGAGCGCAGTGATAAGTCCTTTCAGCGCGAGATGTCGCGTTCCAAAGTGAAGGCGATTCGCAATTTCTATGAGACTGCCGTCACGCAGCCACCCATCCCGGGTACGGTCCTCCTCTTTACTCCGCAGAAATTGAATTTTGAGGCGTGGACCGATGGCAGTGGCGTCGGGAAACTGCAGGAGCCGGGCGACAATTTTTTCATTATCGACGGCCAGCACCGCCTCGCGGCGCTCGAGTTTTATGCCCGCACACATCCCGACGACGCGAAAAGCATCAGCGTGCCGTGCATTATTTTTGACGGTGGCAGCGAAGACTTCGCCACGGAGATGTTTGTCATCATCAATTCCACGCCAACTCGCATCAACAAAAGCCACCTGGTTGATCTTTATGAGCGTGTGTCCTGGGCTGAGCCCGACCGGCGCTTCTCCGCCCACATTGCCGAGATGCTTTACAGTTCTGACGACAGTCCGCTGCGGTACCGCATTAACCGCCTTGGCGGCCGCAGCAAACAGGAGAAATGGATCTTGCAGGCGGAGTTGTTTAACGAGGTTCACCGCTGGGTGAAAAAACAGTGGAGCAAAATATTGGCCGAAGGCACCGATAAGCGGCACGCTGCGGCGTATTACGAAATCGTTCGCGATTTCTTCAAGGCCTCCGCGCGTGTCTGGGGTGAGTCGTGGGGCAGCGCCGACTTCATGGTCACGAAACCGGTCACGTTGAAAGCGATGGTGCGGGTTTGCGCGGATCTCGCTGCGTCTGATCCCGAGTCGGCCGACGGCCGCGTGGATCGCTGGACCGCAAAACTCGCGCCGTGGACTGAACGGGTGAAAGAATTCCGCAATGAAGGTTTCTACGAACGCTTTCCCGCGAAAGGCCAGGTCGAGCGCGTGACAAAGATCCACCGCGAGCTGGCGAAGTACGCGGGAATCCCGGTGAAGGGGCGCGGGTGAAACTCGGAGGGTTAACCACTAATCCACACTAATGGGGCACTAATCCGGGATGCGGAAGAGTGTCTTCCGAAGTCGCGCGCTGCTTCAGATTTCTGGTTCCTCGCTACTTCCAATGGGTAGACTTACCAAACAGAATCAAAAGAACCGGAGATTCTAACCGCTCATTGGATTCATCAAGGGATGAATCTTTGAAAGTGCGGCTTCGCCTAATCGTCTCCACCCATGGGCTTTTGGGGCCTGCTAATCGCAGGCGGAACACATCAGTCCGCGATCAGCCGACGCCCCGGAACCCACACCGAAGATGATGAGTCGAAGGGGTATTCTAAAGTTTCGCCTTTCGGCGAAACTCATTAGCGGTCACCTCCTCTGGCTTGGGTTCTGGTCGAAGCCCACTTTCACCGTCTCCCATCGAAAACAGCGACGAACCAAGTTTCTTCGAATTGTCTGTGCGATATTCGCCGGGCATACGGTTATAGGGTGTAACCATGCCGACCGATGCCGAACTTCTCCGCCGCTACGTTGAGGAAAAAGCCGAAGACGCTTTCGCCGCGCTGGTGCGGCGTCACCTCAACCTCGTGTATGCGGCCGCGCTTCGCCGCACGAATGGACGGCATGGGCTCGCCGAGGAAATTTCGCAGAAAGTATTTACGGATCTCGCGCGTAAAGCCGCCCACCTGACCAGTCACCCCACGATCACGGGGTGGCTTTATCGCAGCACCCGTTTTGCGGCGATCGATGCGATTCGAATCGAACATCGCCGCGAAAAACTCGCCCACGTTCTCACCACCATGCCCGATGTATCATCGCCCACTGAATCCTCGGCCGACTGGGAACACCTGCGTCCTGTGATCGATGCGGCGATGGATCAACTCAAGGAACCGGATCGTGAAATTATGCTCCTGCGTTTTTTTCAAGGACTGAGTTTCGCCGAGGTCGGAGAAAAATTGAGTCTATCGGAAAACGCCGCGCGCATGCGCACAGAGCGCGCGCTGGAAAAACTCCGCGGCCAGCTCGGCAAGCGCGGTATCACTTCCTCCGCTGCATTGGCCGGCCTGTTGACCAGCCAGTCGCTGGTCGCGGCACCAGCCAGTTTGGCCGTCACCGTCACCACCACTGCGCTTGCTGCCGCGCCTGTCGGCGGGGTGGGCATCATCACGACTATTCTTATGAACAAAATAACTCTCCCCACCATTAGCGCCGCGCTTGCCGCCGGCTTGACCAGCTTTGCTTGGATCGGCGTAGCCCAGGATAATTCCGCTCAAGAACTCACCGCTTTGCGCTCTGAAAACGCCCGGCTCACGCAAGCGACCGTGCCGGGCGCAGCTACCGCTTCGATCGTAGCCGTCGCAGATGAATTTACCGCGCAAGCCACTCAGATTATGCACACGGTTGAGCTGCGGGTAGCGGAAAAAAATGCGGCGGCAAACGGCCATCATCGTAATCACGGGCAGGTGACTCCGCACGATGCGCTGCTGAGCCACGCGTGGGCTTCTGATACCGGCGAGGTCGCGGTCTTGGCGAAGCTGCTTACGTTCGACGAGAAAGGGTATGCGTCAGTTCGCACGATCTATGCCGGTCTCCCCGGGGTGATCCGCTCGCAATACCAGACCCCGGAGGAGTTCGTCGCATTTCTCTTTATTGCCGATACATTCCTTTATCCGGTGCCTGGCGCGGAGGTGGTGGATCGGTTCACTGTCACAGAGCTAAGACCGGGGCGGGTGGCGTTGCGCCCACCGGGGGTGAAACAAGGCGGGCTCGAATTTCAGCAGACTGCCGAGGGATGGAAAAATGAAGTGCCCGGCGATTACCCCAAGATATTGGCCGAACGCATTCTGGGTAATGAGATGCTGGCGAAACTAAACGTCCGCTGATTCTTCCTCTATGTCGCGATTGAAACGATCACTCGTCACCGCCGTTGTCGCGGCGTTGCTCACTTTGGGGGCACATTACACGGTTCGTGCCAATCACCTGAAAGAGGCATCCCGACTGCGGGCCCAGAATGATCAGATGCGTTTTGACCTCAGCCAACGACGAGAGACGCTGATGGCGAAGGAAACGGATCTGGAGCACGCGGTTGAGTCTGCGCGAACAGCTCCGACTCGGCAGGATTTGGATGATGCAAATAAAACTGGGGCCTTAAGTGCGCTGCTTGGAACACGGCGTGAACCGTCCGGAGATTACCGCCGCGAAGGGCAGGGCACACCAGTCGCCGCGCTGCAATCGATCGCGTGGGCCTGCGACCGCGGCGATGTTGCGGTGATGCAGCAACTGATTGTTTTTGATGCGCTGGCGCGCGCCAAGGCCGAGATCCATCTTGCTTCGCTCCCGGCAAAGGGGCGGGCGCCGTGGGCCTCGCCGGAAGCGATGGCGGCCGCGTTGCTGATTTCCGACGGGATCAACCATCCGTTTCCCATCGCAGCGATCCTCGAACAAGCGACGACCGAGCCGCTTAGCGTCGAGCGGGTGGTGCTTCATCTGCCCGACACGGCGCGGGAACATACTGAGTATCAAAAAACGGCCGAGGGTTGGAAATTCGCGATCACGGAGACGATGGTGGATGATTACCTTGAGCGGGCATCCCAGGTCGCAGCTCAACCATGAGTTGATTTCTTTGCGCCACGGAAGGAGAGCCAGGCGTACCGAACCAGACAACGGGTTTGCTCTCAATGGGTGCAATACTCCGATGCTTGTCGCGGACCGTGAGCAGAGTCGAACGGCTTCGGCTTGCTCCGGTGTGGGCGGGGTGCCCTCACCCCGCGAGGCATGCGCTGCGAAGCCTGCAATCAGTGGGGTGAGGGCACCCCGCCCACAAAATCCGCCAGTTGGGTCTGTTTCAAATGCCCCTGGGGTCTTTAGGTGAGTTGAGCTCAGAAAACTCAGATTAGAAACCACTAATCTATGCTAATTGACGCTAATCAAGAAATCCAAAGAGAACTGGACCAAAAAATGTTTCACCTGATCGGTGAAAAAAACTCCCTGAACGAAAGCCAAGGATGGCCGGCATTAGCGCCGATTAGCGGAAATTAGCGGTTAACTGACTGCGGAATTTAGAGTGAGTTCAATGACGTCTATGCGTGTGACATTCCACCGAATGTCCAATTGAGGGGCAATTGATTCGGGAGAATTCGAGCGAGGGAATGAAGAGAGGCGCTGGCTGCGTGATCGGCGCTTGCCCGAACCGGGGTATTCCCTTTTGCTTTGGACTGTCATGATCAGCGCACAGTCTTCCGTTTCAATGCCTCGATCCATCCGGCACTTCGTTTTCAACGATGATCGCACTGTTTGCGGAGGCTGTGGCCAATGAACTCAAACGATCGACTCGCCCGTATTGTCAGCCTTGGAAAGAGGCGTTACATTCTCCTGTATGGTGTGCTGTGCTGGGGATTGTCGACTGCCGCATTGGTTGCGTGCATCGCCTATTTCATGGCGGAAAAGATGAGTACCGCTGAGATGGTCCGGCCGTTTTTTATTTTCCCGATAGCGGGTGTTTTTTGGGGAATGTTCATGTGGTCCATCTTGAAGAAAAAGCACGATGATAAGTTAACGCGGGCCCAGCGTTGAAGCACCTGCTCCGCGAATCCAATCCGCAGATTCGGTTCGCCGATCCACGCGCTGCGTTCGGCCTCCTGCGGTAAAATTATTTGAGCACAGCTCGATGAACTGGCTTTGTGATAAATGCGGCACGGAGAATCGGGGAATTATCCAGGTCTGTTTACATTGCTTCCAATCGAGGTCGGCGGAGGCCAAGGAAGTGATGCCGGTCGAGGGAAATGCTGATGCTGGCCAGGGGATGACATGGCCTTGCGTTCCATCCACTCGGTTTGGTTTCCGCTGGATCACAGAGCACTTTTCGCGGGGCGCAAAGTTTGGGCAGTGGGCGTATTTTTTCTGGATGTTTTTTCAGTTGATCCTGCTTTTGGGTTTAGCGATCCGGATCGTTTCACTGCTGCGGCTTCCCCCACGCACTAACCTGAATTCCCTGGGTGACGTGGCGCTGGCGTTCGGTGGGATCGTCGTCGCGCCGCTGCTGGAGACCTTGCTTTTTCAGTCCTTGTTTTGTGCGATTGGGCGAGGCTTGAAGCTGGGTTTCTGGGCTCAGGTGATTCTGGTCTGGATTCCTTTCTTTCTCGTGCATTTTGGGGAAGGCACTGGAACGGCGTGGTGTGTTGGTTTGGTTGGCGGCTTCTTCTTTTCACTCACTTACGTGACGAAGCGGGCGGAGTCTCTGGGGCGCGCCTATTGGATGACGGTCGCATTACATGCGCTAAACAATAGCTGTGCGCTTGGCCTCATGCTGGCGGTTCGGCATCATTGGTTTTGAATCTTGGCTCCGCCTATTTGCTTTCCGATGTCCCGGAGATTTTCTCCCGAGGATCTTTGGAAAATTCTCCCGGGGTGATTGAACGAGCCATCGAACCGCTGCGATTCGGGTTTTACCCCATAGAATGAAGCGTCCGTTGCTTGTAGGGTGTGGCCGTTACGAGATGACATCCATCGTACTCCCTCCGCTTAGTGCGCTGGGAGATCTCTGTTGGTCATAGGGTCAGCGCTTTGCCTGTCGTCAGTGGAGCGCTCATTGCTTGCGGGATTTGTTGCCAATCTTGGGCGGCGGAGACGCGAGCCTTTCTTATGTTTGATTCAAATTTTTAATGCCATGCTCATTCAATGCGGTTACACGATCAGTTATACTTTCAACGCTCCAGCGGCTATGGTGCTGATGCTTAATCTTCGGCCGGAATTGGGGCATCGCCTGCGTTCGCCGGAGGTGTTTGCCATCAATCCGGTTGTGCCGTACGAATTCTTTTTCGACGGGTTCGGCAATCGCTGCGTCCGCCTGACGGCTCCGGCGGGACGCTTGGAGTTGAGCGGTGACGTGCTGGTGGAAGACGTGGATTGGCCGATGCCGATTGTCGCCGACGCGCGGGAACATCCGATTAAGGAACTGCCGTTTGATACCCTGCAATTTTTGCTCCCGAGTCGTTATTGCGAGGTCGATCTTCTCGGTCCACTCGCGTGGAGTCTCTTCGCGTTTGTTCCTCCCGGCTGGGCGCGCGTTCAAGCGATTTGTGACTGGGTGTTCACGCATCTCCGTTTTGATTACAGTCTCGCCAGTGCGACGCGAACGGCAAACCAGGCGTACGAGGGGAAGGTCGGCGTTTGCCGGGATTTCACCCACCTCGCGATTACGCTGTGCCGGTGTATGAACATTCCTGCCCGGTATGTGAGCGGCTATCTTGGTGACATTGGCGTGCCCGTGGATCCTGCGCCGATGGATTTCAGTGCGTGCATGCAGGTTTATCTCGGCAACGCCTGGCACACGTTTGACGTGCGGCACAATGCCCGTCGCGCTGGGTACCAAATTATGGCCATGGGCCGCGATGCCGCAGATGTCGCGCTCACGACAAGTTTTGGTCCGCATTTACTAAGCAGTTTCGCGGTCCGGGCCTATCGGGTACCAGCCCAGGTCGCGGTGGCGTGAGCTTCGAGCGGATGCCGCGATCATGCTGTTGAAAGGAGCTATTTCAGTATCCAGAACCAAACCAAAACGTAAATGAATTGATGGCGCAGCGCTTCGATCGCGATTAGCGCAATGGTTCCGCCGGCGAAAATTCAAATGTGATCACCTTGGACGGCCAGCGCGGTTCCTCCACTGCACTGAGAATTCCATAGAGGGCGAACGTCGCACCTTTGATTAAAGGTGCCGTCAGATCGGGGTCGCGCTGGACCTCGGTTGAT
Organism: Verrucomicrobiota bacterium; assembly: GCA_025362555.1. Lineage (GTDB taxonomy): Bacteria > Verrucomicrobiota > Verrucomicrobiia > Opitutales > Opitutaceae > Lacunisphaera. The sequence continues at coordinate 4,216 of JANYFP010000042.1, read as the reverse complement.
AGTTTTGCCCGGATGCGATACTTGGAGAATTCGTTTTGTTGCTCGGCAAATTCGATTTGTCCGCTGGCTTGATCGTAGGATTTGACGATGGCGGAAAAGCGATACCGTCTGCCCAGCCAGGATTCAAAAAGTATTTTTCGGTTCAGATTTCGAACGATGCCGTTCTGGGGTTGAAAGGGTCCCGTGACACCGTCCAGTGGCGGCGCGAGGCTGTCGGGGTTGTCGGCCACCCAGACTGCGCGCAGGAGATTCGTCGGATTCAGGATGGGAAAACCGGACGCCAACGCCGGGCTGAGTTTCACCTCACCGCGGTCTTCCATTATGACCGATAATTCCAGCGGGGGAAAATCTTTGGCGCGGAGCGTGAGCTTCCGTGTTCCGGCGGGAAAGTGTTCCACCGTCAAAGGGGTCAGGCCGAGAGATTTTCCGTTGAGCAGCACCGCTGCGCCCGGTGGTCTGCTCTCGATGGTCAGCTTTCCGTGGGGCAAGCGCACCGTCCCGGTGGCTTCCACGCCTGCGGTGATGATGGCCTTGAAGGCAACGGCCGGCCAGGACGGGTATTCAACGGAGAGTTGGCAGTCGCCTGGGGGCAGTTGGGGTATGACCAATGGTGTCCGGCCAAACACGGTTGAGCCGAGACGCACCGTCGCGCCATCGGGGACGGAGTTGAGGCGAAGCGATCCGCCCTTAAAATTGATCGCGACTGCGGTGGTGAGTCCGGCCTCGACGTTCACTTCCTGTTTAATTTCCGCCCACCCGGCGGAACGGGCGGTGATGATATATTTGCCCGGAGGTAGCTCGGGCAACACCTGCTCGGCGTCACCTTCATCCGAGCCTTTGACAATGGCTGTCGCGGTTTCGCCGGCAGAGGGGAGACGCGCTGCTTCGATCGTGGTATTCGTGAGATTGGATTTCACGACTAAGCGGCCAATCGTTTTTGGGTCGGGAGCAGACACGCTCTTGCTGCTGTTCGATGATGGAAACGCGCATTTCCCGAGGAGCAGGAGTATGATCAGCGCGGCCGTCACAATGACGGGTCCGAAACGACGCCGGGGTGTGCCGAGGGGAAACACCGACTCATAAAATTCCATCGCGAGGTTGCGGAGTTCGGACAACGCGGTGGTTGGCGCAGCGGGAGGCGCGGGTGTGGTCGCCGCGGGATTTGGGGCTGGCGCAGGAGGAGCTGGCACAGGCACAGGTGCGCTGGCGGCCGGCCGCGGGGCCGCTGCTGGTGGTGGGATAATCGGTGCCGGCAGCGGCGGGAGAGATTTCGTCGGTGGCGCTGCGGGTGGCGGAGCCGGGGCGGGCGAGGGAGGTGCGCTGGCAGTAGTCGTGGCTCGGGCGGCCCAGGTTTCCGGAGGTGGCGGTGGTTTCGGCGGGGGGGAGTGGCCCAAACTGGGTTGTCCGCCGACCAGTGGGGGGAGCTTTGGTTTGGGTTTGGCTCCGGGGATTGGTACGGCGCTCGAGTTCGTGGGGGAGGAAGTTGTCGGCTTGGCGGAGTTGGGAGCGATCTTGGCGAGCGTCTGGTACGCGTTGTTGATCGCCTGCACCATGCGTTGCGCTTCGCGGACGGCTTCGGCGTCAGTTGACGCCACGCGGTCCGGGTGCCAGCGTTCGATCAGCCGACAAAATGCAGCGTCCAACTCGGCGCGCGAGGCGCCGAGTTCCAATTCAAGGACGCGATAGGATTCTGTGACCTCCATGAAGTGCCGTCGGGCGCTCAACTTGTTACCGTCGGTGATGGCTGGAGCAATGAGTATTTCGGCAAAATTTTATTAAACTAAGACGGGGGAGACTGTGCTGCAGGGGTTTGTTGGGGTTCAATTCAAGCTGGAAAACTCAGATGAGAAACTGCTAATCCCCGCTAATTGACGCTAAGCAAGAAATTCAAAAGGAACGGAGTCGAAGAACGGTTCACCTCATCGATGAACAGAAAACCACAAAACGAAAACGGGCTATTGCCAGAATTAGCGCTGATGAGCTGAAAGGAGTGGCTACCTGACGGCAGAATTTACGTTCAATCCGTTGTGGGCAGCGAGCCAGCTCGCGCTTCAGTGGTGCAAGAGGGCATTCCACTCCACCTCCGTCGTAGGGCCTCTGCTGGCGGAGGCCTCCGGAAATGCGCGCGCTCCCCGTTGACACGAAAAAACTGAAACCCAGCTGCCGAATCATTTGCCGCAAAAGAACGCAAAGCGCGCAAAAGATCAGCAACAGAACCGCCTCACCCGAGCTCACGCGCATGGAGCCTCGACCCGCTCACCATCGTAGGCCAGTGTGCTCTTGTCGGACGTCGCTTGGTGAAAGCCGATGCGCGCGCTCCGATCCCTTCGTACCTTGATCGGGATTCATTTCTCTGGCTCGCTAGTAACGCGCCGAGGTCGATCACAAACATTCGGGTTTGCCCCCTTTTTCCGGCTCCCTCACGGGGTCCGGCTTCAAATATTCTATTTTTGAGGCTTCTATTTAAAATTCATTATTTGAGGCCTGACCCTCTCGGTCGCCTGTCGGAATTTGCCCACTAGTAGCCAGTCTTCCGACTTACGTCAAAATCTGCCCACAACTCCGTCACACTAAAGCGACCGGTTGTCGCGAGACTAATAAAACATATGAGCTCTTCCATGGGGTGTTACTTCGTTCCAGGGCATGCCTGAAAGTGTAACCCATGTCCCTAGACGATCTGTTGCCTATGTCCCCGGCTCATACCAATTCGGAGCAATTACCACATACCGCAAAGTTTGACTCCCTCTTGTGACTCCTCGACTCTTGACTGGCGGTTAGTTGAGCCTACGAGTGCTTATTTCTTTTTGTTTGCAAAGTAGCATCTAGCGGCCTGACCCCTTTGGATTATCGCGTAGGCCACGCAGTTTACTTTCATGAAAACCGACGATAAAATCACCATTCACAGCAATCCCCCGAGGCAACATCAAGTAGACGATCTAATCGCATTAATTCAGCTGCACCGGGATTCGCTCGGTCTGCCCCATTCCGACGTTGAGATGACCTACAGCGCAATCGTTCACGAACTGGACAAAACAGGTGTTTCGCCCAAGGGTTTCAACGGGACGCGCATCACTGCAAAGTAATATAAGGGGCAGAAAAAAGGGGCAAAAACTGACCTTCTTTGATTATGTGAGTCCTCGTCGGTTTGCGCGTCTTACCAAGGGAACGCGGCGATCACCTTCTTGGCGAACTCACCCCACCAAGGCGCCTCGTGCAGGGCGATGGCGGTGACCTGATTGGCGGCGATCCACATCATACCGAAGATCCAGGCCGGGTGCAGACGGCGGCGGGTGACGAGGTCGTAGACGCCGAGGGACAGCATCAGGACGGTGGTGTGCGCATAGCAGGCGGCCCAGAAGCCCGGCACGCCTCCGCCAAAAGCGGCCGACAGGGCATCACCCATCCAACGCGCGAAGCCGGCATCGGTGATGTAGAGCGTGCCAAGCAGCATCAGGCGGCGATGGCTAGCCGGGTCTTTGCGGCGCATCAGCCCGGCGGCGATGAGCCCCGCAAACGCGATCAGGTCGGTAAGTTGGATGCTCAGGAACGCTGGGTCCGTGCCGGGTTGGTTCATTTTCAGGTGCTCCATGTGCAGCGCGGTGGCCGGTCCGAGAAATACCATCATGAGAGCGACGCCAGCCATGGCCAAGCCGAGCTGGCGGTGGACCTTGAGCTTGCGCCATCGCACCAACAGGACTTGGACGGTGAACAGCACCAGCCAGCCCGTGAACACCGCGCCATGCACGTGCACAATGAACGGGTAGGGCGGACGATTTTTCTCGATATGTTGGGCGATGTCGCCGCCGAATCCCATCAGGATGCCGACCCAGGCGATCACCAGCACGATGAGGTGAAAATTGCGATCCCAAGGATGATCCGCCGGAAAGCGGCGGGGCGGGACGCCCGTCACGGACGTCGGGGCAAGGGCAGGCATGGCAGTGAAAGCAAGCAGCCTTCCGGATCGGCGCAACGGCAAAGGCCGGCTTTTATTTGCGAAGTAGCATCTAGCGGCCTCGTATCTTGGATTGTCGCCGCGATCTTTTTGCGCGATCTCCGCTAAACCCGACGATTGATTCGACCCGCGGTCTGATTACATTTCAGTTATGACCCGTTTGCAGGAACTCGAACGACAGGCCGGTGAATTGCCGGAAGTAGAGCGTGCTGTCTTGGTCTCCCGACTATTGGCGACGTTGCCTCCGGTTCTCGCTGACGCGGA
>JANYFP010000455.1 GCA_025362555.1 Verrucomicrobiota bacterium | reverse complement strand
GATGGTTTGGGTCGCGGTAAAGTCCGCCCATCGGATGAGCGTCGGATAAAAAGCGTCCGGCGATTTCGAGGGTGGTGAAATGGGCCGAAAGAAAAATGACGCCATGACCGCGTTCGAGTGCTTTCAGCAGGTGATCGAGACCGTGGATGCGGAATTTCGGGAGATCTTGATCGGGTGACCACCATCCAGCGCAGACTTCGAAGAGACCAAGCGCCAGTGAATAATAATGAGCGCGGGCGAGGGTTTTGATTTCGTCGGCGGATTTTTCTGGAAAGCACAGACGGAGATTGGTGAAGACCACGTGGCGGCGAATCCGCACGAAGTGAAAGACGAACCAAGCGAGTCCGCGGGCAAGGAGGCGTTTCTCGGGCCACGGGAGTTTATCGACCAGCCAGAACAAGCCGAGGCTCAGCCAAGCGGGCCAGTATTGCGGCAGCCAAAGATGGGATTGCTCGCTGCTCCGGCTCATGCGGGGCGGGACGGAGGCGCGTTGCGGTACAACTGCGGATTAAGCGCCGGGTCGTTGTACATCTTGAATTGGAAATAAGCGGAGAAAGTCCGGCGGCCGGCTGCAACGTCGGCCAACAAATCGGCGAGACACGTGGTGAGATCAGAGCGTTGGCGCCGGATGCGGGCGAGTTTTTCGCCGCACTTTTCCCGGTGTTCGGCGCTGGCCCCGGCGCGCACGGTTTCCTCGTGCATGTGGAATTCCTTCAGAGCGAGAATGGACAGGCGGTCGATCATCATGCCGGGCGTCTCGGAGTTGCGGGGGCAACCGGTCTCGGCCGGTGTGAGCGCGGCGACGATCGCTTTGTCCATCTCTTCGGCGAAGTTGTTTCGTTCCTGATTAAAGCGGTCGATATTGCGTTTGGATTTATAGACGGCCTCGAAGCCGAGGTCATCGCGGCGGGCGATATCCTCTTCATGCCAGAGTGAAAAATTGCGCAGGTGATTTTCCTCCAACAGGCGGAAAAAACCGTCACCAGCGGCCGTCGGCGGAGTCTGGTGCCAGCGGGCGGTGAGGTCGGTCTGACGGGCGGCGATTTCCTGGGCGTCGTATTTCATGATTGGCGGGGAAATGGAGTTGAAGAAAAGCGGCCCGGACACAAGCCTGCGCATTCTTTGCATGAAAACCCTGCTCGTGATCAAACCTTCCTCGCTGGGCGACATCGTGCATGCCTTGCAGGTGGTGCAGACTTTGGCACGGGAGCGGCCGGAGTGCCGGATCACTTGGGTGGTACGGGAACGGTTTGCCGGTTTGGTACAAGCGGCGCCGTTTGTGCATGAAGTGATTATTTTCCGGCGTCGGGAAGGTTGGGGGGCTTTTTGGCGGCTGCTGCGGCAATTGCGGGAGAGGAATTTTGACCTCGTGTGGGATATGCAGGGATTGTTGCGATCCGGGGTGATGACGGCGGCGTCGCGGGCGCCCGAGAAGTGGGGGCGGGCGGATGCGCGCGAGGGTGCCGGCATGTTTTATAACCGGCGGGTGGAGCGCCCGGCGGGAGCGGGGCAGCATCACGCATTGGAGATTTTGCAGCCGTTTTTGAAGTCAGCGGGTGTGACGCCCCGGTTGGATTTTCCCCTGGCCTTGACGGCCGGGCCGGCGTTTCCGTGGCAGAACTTTTTTGCGCACGATGCGCGCCGGACCTTTGTGATATTTACGGACAGCCGTGGCGCGGAGAAGGAATGGCCGCGCTTCAGTGAGCTGACGGATTTGATTTTCAAATCGATTCCGGATTGTCGGGTGGCGTGGTGTGCAGGCAAGTCCGTCGCGCCCGATGTGGCGGTGCCGGCGGATCGGTTTCTCAATTTGACCGGTTGCCCCATGGATCAAATGATCGCGCTGGTACGGCAGCCGGCGATTTTCATTGGTAATGACAGTGGGCCGATGCACCTGTCGGCGGCTTCGGGCAATCCGGTGCTGGCCATTTTTGGGCCGACTTCGCCGAAACGGTTCGGGCCATTTCCGCTGACGGCGGCCAAGCATCGCGCGGTGGAGGCGCCCGACGGTCAACTGGCACAGTTGGAGCCGGCGGCAGTTTTAGTTGCGCTGGAGGAGTTGCGGGCGCGATTGCTTTGAAGGTGAGTGAGGACTTCTACCTAAATTGTGGAGAAATTTTGGAAATAATGGATTCCGATTTGCGTTTCTTTGTGCCGCAACAACTTTGGGAACGCTGCGTGCTTCACGCGGTCTATTTCATCCGTTATGCCGGAATTGCTCATCATCAAGCCCTCCGCGCTCCGTGATATTGTTCATGGATTGCAGGTGGCTGCGTCGATTAAAGCGCAGTGTCCGGAGTGGCGTATTTCGTGGATTGTGCGGGATATTTTTTCGCCATTGGTGCGTTCGTGCACGGCGGTGGATCAGGTATATGTCTTTCGGCGTAACGCCGGTGCGCGCGGCTTTATCAGCCTGATGCGCGAAGTGCGGCGGACGGAATTCGATCTCGTCCTCGACATGCAGGGATTGTTCCGGACGGGCATGATGGCCAAGTGGAGCCGGGGTAAGCGCAAGGTCGGGCGCAGCGATGCGCGGGAGGGTGCGGGTTATTTCTATGGGGAGAAAGTTCCTCTGCCGCCCGGTGGTTTGCAGAGTCATGTGCTGGAAATCCTGCTGCAATTTTGTGCGACCGTGGGGGCCGAGCCGCGGTTGGCGGGGCCGTTGCGTTTTCGTCAGTTGGACAGTCTGAATCTAAGTTTCATGGAACCACGCAAGGGTGTCCGGCCGGTGCTGATTTTTCCCGATAGTGGGCAGAGCACCAAGAAGTGGAACGGTTACGCGCAACTGACGGCGCATCTGATCCGCGAGGCCGGTCGCAAGGTGGTGTGGGCGGGAATTAATTACCTGCCGTGCCGCGAGTCGTTTCCCGATGGTTCGTTTTTGAATCTCACGGGCAATACAAGTCTCACCTCATTGCCCGCTTTGCTCGCGAAGGCGGATTGGGTGATTTCCAACGACAGTGGTCCGATGCATTTGTCAGCGGCGATGGGCTTGAAGACGATTGGATTGTTCGGCCCGACGGACCCGCAACAATACGGTCCGTACCCGCTGAAGAGCCCGACTAACTACGTGATCCAAGCCCCGGTGGGCGATCTGCGGCTGCTGTCGGCCAAGGAGGTTTTTTATCTCTTCAATCGGATCGAAGGCGTGTCGGTTCGCGCGCAGAGCAAGTCCCCGATGGGCGTCGGGTAATTGAGTCCTCGCGCGCGATTTCGGAATCACTTTGAGGCGGGTTTCTCCTCCACTGGACCACTCCTGATTCGTTCGGGTCTAGGCAATTCATTCGACTCAGAGGAGGTGTGTGGGGTTGGCGTTAAATCGGAACCGGCAGGGTCGGCTCGCGCGATCGTGAAAAATTTAGCCTGTTCAAGGGCAGCGAATCGCTTTCAACTGGTGATTCCATGCTCGATCCCAAACTCCTCCGTGAATCTCCCGAGATTGTCCGCGCGGCCATCGCCCGGAAGCACCTTGATGTCGATCTCGATGCCGTGCTCGCCCTCGATACGACGTGGCGCGCGCTCTTGGCCGAGGTCGAGGCTTTGCGCGCCAAACAAAAGGCCGCGAACAATGAAATGGCGGCGGCGAAGAAAGGCTCGCCCGAGTTTTTGGCCAAAGTGCAGGAAATGAAAGCGGTTTCGCAGGAGATTAAAGCCAAGGAGGAAAATCTGAACTTTACGCAGGAAAAGTGGAATGCCGCGATGCTCGCATTGCCGAATATCCCGCATTCCAGCGTGCCGGACGGGCGCACGCCGGAGGAAAATCAGGTTTTCGCCACGAACGGTTCGATCGAGGCGACTTCGCCGCATGCGTTGCCGCATTGGGAAATCGCGGGGTTTTCCAACCTTGTGGATTTCCCGCGCGGCGCGAAGGTCACCGGCGCAGGGTTTCCGTTTTTGATTGGAGATGGCGCGAAGCTTTCGCGTTCATTGCTCCAGTTCTTCTTGGATGAAGACGTCAAGGCCGGCTACACCGAGGTGAGTCCGCCGATTTTCGTCAACGCGGCGAGCGCAACCGCCACTGGTCAATTGCCGGACAAGGAAGGTCAGATGTATGAGACCGTCGACAAGCTTTATGCGGTGCCCACTGCGGAAGTGCCGCTGACGAATTTCTTTCGCGATGAAATCCTCGATGAGGATGCATTGCCGGTCTGCCGCTGTGCGTACACGCCGTGCTTTCGGCGCGAGGCCGGGAGTTACGGCAAGGACGTGCGCGGCCTCAATCGCGTCCATCAATTCGACAAAGTGGAACTCCTGAAATGGGTTCACCCGTCGTCCAGTTACGATGAACTGGACAAGCTCCGCAATGACGCCGAGCGCCTGTTGCAGAAGCTCGAGTTGCCTTACCGCGTGTTGTTGATGTGCGGGGGTGATCTTGGTTTTTCGCAGTCGAAGAAATACGATTTGGAAGTGTGGGCGGCCGGACAGAAACGCTGGTTGGAAGTCTCTAGTTGTTCGAATTTTGAATCGTTCCAAGCTCGGCGCGCTCAGATCCGATTCCGCGCGAAGGCTACCGGGAAACCGGAACTCGTGCACACCTTGAACGGCTCCGGTCTGGCGGTGCCACGCGTGCTCGCGGCGCTGCTGGAAAATAATCTGCAAGCGGACGGCCGCGTCAAAATTCCAGCCGCACTCGTGCCGTATTTCGGTAAAGACTATTTGAGTTTCAAATAACCCAAATTCATCCGCTGCCCGTCCGAAAGATCGAGCGACTTGACCTCCAGGCGCTTCAGTTTCTTCGAGCACTAGCCGCCGGTTGAAGTCAGTCGGCTCCACCGCCTCCTCCTGATCAATGCTCCGCTTCGCATGACGACCCGCCGGGCAAAATCCAAGTTAGACTGGCGTGCGAAAGCTGCGCGGATCGGCGATTTGATCACCGTGGCGCAATTGCATCCGGCGGTGCTGGCCTGGGCGGCGAAACGGCGAAAGACCGACGTGTGGTCGGTGGCCTTGTCCGGCGGATCGGATTCGCTGGCGCTCTTGTTGTTGCTGTGGGCGCACAGACCGGAGCGACGCGGAAATCTTGTGGCCTTGCATTTCAATCATCGGTTGCGGGGGCGAGCCTCGATGGCGGACGAGAAATTTTGTCAAAAAGTGTGCGCGGCTTTGGGGATTAGTTTGCGGATCGGGCGTTGGCAACGAGTAGGTCGGCCTTCACGCCCGATCGTGGAGGCGAAGGCGCGCCCAATCGTCAGTGAAGCCGAGGCGCGCGCCGCGCGGCAGGATTTTTTTGGTCGTGAAATGAAAAAACTCGGCAGCCGCGCGCTTTGGTTCGCCCATCAACAGGACGACATTGCCGAAACGATGT
>JANYFP010000041.1 GCA_025362555.1 Verrucomicrobiota bacterium | reverse complement strand
AAGGTGGAGCGGGTTGACCCCAACCCGCTTCTGCCCGCCGGCGCTCAAACCAGCGCATTGGGGTCAATGCGCTCCACCCCGGAATAGATCTTTCCGGCCCAGTCTTTGCTCGGCTCTTCTCCTCCCGCTCCTGGCCGCCACCAGCGCACTCGCTGCCCTCGTCCCCACTGAATGGGAACACCGGCAATCACTCAACGTCACCGCGCCCGGACTCATCCGCGTGGATCTGCCGGCGACCTCATTCGACGCGGCCGGTCCGCAGCAGGAAGATTTTCGCGTGATCGACGCCACGGGCCGCGAAGTCGCATTGCTCCTCGATCGCCCGCCAACTCCCGTCGCGCGCACCGAGCGACCCGCTTCGTTTGAAACGCGCATCGTCGACCGAACCACTGTCATCACAATCCGACCCGGGTCGGACGAAGCCTTGTCGTCACTCACGCTCGAAACCCCTCATCCGTTTTTCTTGCGCGCGGCCCGCGTCGAAATTTCCCGCGCCGGCGATGGCAAGGATTGGACGGCCATCGAAGTGTCGGGCCTGCCGCTCTTCCGGCAATTCGGCGCTGAACAACTCTCGATCCCGCTCCAGGGAATCGCCCCCGCACTCTTGCGGATCATCATCGACGACAGTCGCGGTCCACCGATCCCATTCACCGGCGCGATCCTCAGCTTGAACGCAGGTCCCGCACCCGCACCCATCCCAGTCGGCGCCCAGATTGCTCGTCGCGATGAATACGCCGGCGAAACCGTGCTCACCCTGGCCCTCGATGGCCGCCATGTACCGCTCACTTCCCTTGAATTGCCCGCGAGCGATCCGCTCTTCATGCGCCGCATCACGGTTGCCGTCCGCGAAGTCAACGGCGCGATCTCCAGCGAACGCGTCGTGGGTTCCGGCACTATTTATCGCATCGCACTCGATGGATCACCGACTCGCGCCCAACTCGAAGTGCCACTCAATTTCACGCCTTTGACGCGTGAGCTCCTCGTCCACATCCACAACGGCGATTCACCCCCGCTCGCCCTCGAAGGCGTGCAGTTGAAACGTCGCGCCCTTGATCTGCTTTTCATGGCGCCCGCCGCCGGCACCTACACCTTGCTCTCGGGCAACGCCCAGGTCGCCGCGCCACGCTACGATCTCGCCGCGTTCGCTGGCGAGATGCGCTCCGCCAGCGCAGCCGCTGTCACCCCAGGTGCACTCGAAGCCACGCCGAACTACCAAGCCCGCGCTTCCCTCGGCACCGCTCCGCTGCCCGACGTACCGCTGGCCGGTTCTCCGCTCGATACGAATGCTTGGACGCAACACCGCGCCCTCGAACTCACCCGCGCGGGCGTGCAAGAATTGGAACTCGATCCCGCCGCCCTCGCAAAATCCCAAGCCGACTTCGGCGACCTCCGCGTGTTGCACGCCGGTAATCAGATCCCCTACGTCCTCGAACAATCGTCACTCGCCCGCGCTCTCACCCTGACGCCAGTCGCGGCACCCGATCCCAAGCATCCCTCCGTCAGCGTATGGCAATTATCACTCTCCCACACCGGTCTGCCACTCCGTCGACTGGTTTTGACTTCCACCACTCCGTTGTTCCAACGCCAGTTCCGCGTCTACGAAAAACTCACCAATCAAAACGGCGCCGCTTACGAAATCACGCTCGCCTCGGGTACGTGGAGTCGCACACCCGAACCCGGCGTGCCCGAAACCAAAATCGTGGAACTTTCCGATCGCTCTCGCACCGGCACACTCTGGCTTGAAACCGACAACGGCGATAACCCCGCCATCGCGCTCGGCGCCGTTCAGGCGATTTATCCCGTCGTGCGCTTGATTTTCAAGACCGCCGAAACCGACGGTTTCGCTCTCGCCTACAGCAACCCCCAAGCCAACGCCCCGCGCTACGACCTCAGCCTCGTCGCAGTTAAATTACTCACCTCCCCGCGCAATGTCGCGCGCCTCAACGCGAGCACACCCGAGGCCGCCAGCGCGAAAAATCCTTTCGCCGGCATCAACGGCGGGATTATTTTCTGGGGCGCCCTCGCCCTCGTGGTCGGCGTGCTGCTGGTCGTCGTCGCGAAATTATTGCCAAAACCCCCGGCGGCTTAATTGGATCGATGCAATTGAAGGTGGAGCGGGCTGACCTCAGCCCGCTGTTTTGCGCGCCTGAGGGCACCCCGCCCACAGTCAGAAATACGCCGGCGTCCACCGCTTGCCATAAACTGTCTTCGGTAGGGGCGATTGCCCTCAATGGCCTTCCGAACGCCGAAGGCGATTAGGGGCAATCGCCCCTACCTTACAGACTAGCCAAATCGCCAGTATCCACCAAGCCCCCACCCCCCTCGAATGAGTCTCCTGTAAGCATAGCCATCCTCTTGCTTTTCGTCGCGACCCACCTACTTTTTCGCCCGAATGTTTCTCTCTACCCTTCGCCGTTTCACGGGTCGCTCGGCGCGGCTCTCCACCGCCCTCCTCGCCCTCTCTCTCGTTTCGCCGCTGACGTCCGGCCTTCGCGCCGCCGAGGTCGTCGAAATGGAAACCGATCTCCACGGCGCCGTCGGCAAACTCAA
>JANYFP010000439.1 GCA_025362555.1 Verrucomicrobiota bacterium | reverse complement strand
TCCGGAGCGCGCGCAAGCGCGCTGCCTACATCCGGCGTGATTGGCCAGCCAGACCGCGATCATACTCAAGGCGGTGGCGAGCAACGCGAGCGGCACGAGGGAACCGCGTGGTGCCGGCCAGAGTTGCGCGGCCGTGAGCCCAGCCATGAAGGGAAATAGCAACCACAACAGTGGGGCGCGGAGGTGCGAGGCGGGCGAAGGCATGGCGGGTGAGAGCGCGCCCTGGCCCAAGCGGTTTCGTCAGAACACGCGAACAGCTTTCGCCTCTGCCTTCAAACCTGTTTCTGTGCGTATTTATCCTAGAAAACTCAGCTGAGAAACCGCTAATCTACGCTAATGGACGCTAATCAATAAATTTGAAAAGTACGGAGCTCTTAAACGGTTCACCTGATCGGTGAACGAAAAATATTCGATCGAAGGAATGGTATTGTCTGCATTAGCGCCGATTAGCGAAAATTAGCGGTTAACCGATTGCGGAATTGAGAGATTCATCCCACAGTGAATTTCCATGCCCAGCCCTGCCGACGACACTGATTCCCTTTTTGGCGACGAACTCCCGCGTCAAGCCAAGGTATCGTCTGGGCAATCCGTCGCACCGGCGCTTTCCCTCGATGGGCGGCCGCGGGCAAATCAGCCCCTCGCGGCCCGGATGCGTCCGCGTCGATTGGAGGAGATCGCAGGGCAGCGGCACATTTTAAACCCCGGCAGTTTGTTGCCCCAGTTGATTGCGACCAATCGGTTTGGCAGCCTGCTGTTTTATGGTCCGCCGGGTTGCGGCAAGACGAGTCTGGCGGAAGTGATCGCGCGGGAAACTAAGAGCAAATTCGTGCGCGTGAATGCGGTGATGTCAAACGTCGCCGAGCTGCGTGAAATCCTGATGGCGGCGCGGCGGAATCCTGAAGCGGCCACGGTTTTATTTATCGACGAGCTGCACCGGTTTAATAAATCGCAGCAGGATTTGTTGTTGCCGGATGTGGAGGAAGGCACCGTGCGGTTGATCGGGGCGACGACGCATAATCCGGGGTTTTATGTGAATCCGCCGCTGCTGAGTCGGAGCCACCTCTTTCGTTTGGAGCCGCTCGCCACCGATGAAGTGGCCGGCGTCTTGCGCCGGGCGTTGACGGACACCGAGCGCGGACTCGGGGCGCGCGGGCACACGGCGGTGGATAAGGTGCTCACGGATTTGGCGGTGTTGTGCGATGGTGATTTGCGGCGGGCCTTGAATGCGCTCGAGGTGATTGCGCTGAGTTCGCCGGAGCAGGCGGCGATTACCGAGAAGGAATTGGAGCTCTTCGCCCGCGAGCGCCGCATCCGCTATGATGCGGATGAGGACGAACACTACGATACGATCTCCGCTTTTATTAAGAGTTGTCGCGGGAGTGATCCGGATGCGGCCATGTATTGGCTCGCCAAGATGCTGGCGGGTGGCGAGGACCCGCGCTTCATCGCGCGGCGGCTGGTGATTTTGGCGAGTGAAGATGTAGGGTTGGCCGACCCGCAGGCGTTGCCGCTGACGGTGGCGGCGCACCACGCGTGCGATTTTATCGGTTTGCCGGAAGCGGAGCTGACGCTGGCGCATGCCACGCTTTATATCGCCACGGCACCGAAGAGTAATTCCGCGACGATGGCGCTGAGCGAGGCGCGGCGGGTCTTGAAGGAATTGCCCGTGCAACCCGTGCCGTTGGCGTTGCGGGATAAGAGTGGCGCGGCGAGCAAGCAGGCCGGGCATGGGAAAGGTTATCTGTATTCCCATGATTTTCCTGAAAATATTTCAGGTCAGGCGTATCTCGAAAAACCGCTGACGATCTACACGCCGAAAACTGCGGGTTGGGAATCGAAGATCGCTGATCGACTGGCGCGGTGGAGTGACTTGCGGGCGAAAGCGCGGCTCAAAAATACGACTTAACCGGGATCAGCTTAAGTTTCGGTGCTAGTTAACCACCACGTTTCGCTCATCGGCGCTAATGCATTTTCACGAAAACCATAGTCGGGTTTTTCGACTGTAGCCGGGGGCGCTGACCCCGGTCTGTGAGTCAGACGCGCAAACCCCGGGTCAGTGCCCCCGGCTACAGTTCAATTGAAAGCACTCCAATGCACGCCATCCTTGGATTTCGTGCAGAGATCTTTCGTTCACCAATCAGGTTTACCGTTTTGGACTCAGTTCCTTTTGAATTTATTGATTAGCGTCAATCAGCGTGGATTAGCGGTTTCTCATCTGAGTTTTTTAGGCTGATTTAAAAGAATTCACCCACCCCGTGGGCCCCGCGTCGCGTCAATTTGCTGCGAATTTTATTCCGGCGAGCCCGTTGGCCCAGCTGAGGCTTGCGCCCCGGGGTTGGTCCGTTAGCGTGGTGGGATGAAGCCCCTTGTCGCTCTTGCCGCTGTTCTGTTTGCCGCCAGCCACACCTTTGCCGCCTCGACTGGGATTACGCTGACCCAGGCTGCGCCGAAAAAACCGACGGAAGCCAAGCCGGCCGCACCGGCGGATGCGACTGCGCCGGTGGTGCCACCAGTGGTGAAGAAAGAAGTGAAGCCTGCCGTCAAACCTGCACCGGCCCCGGAACCGGTAATTCCTGGTACGGTTCTTCCGCGCTCTAACGGGACATTTCTCGGGTTCGAAGTGCTCGCGGGAAAAGTGACAGTGTCGTTTTACGACAAAAAGAAAAAGCCCATGGCGCCTGATGTGGCGCGGGGATTGGCGCGTTGGAAGGATCCGCGCGGGCCCGGCGTCATTCGTACTCCGATGAATGCCAGTGGCACCGCTTTGGTTGCCGTGGCCAATGCGCTTCCTCCGTTTAACTACAGCATCGACATCCAATTTTTGCAGGGCGACGGCGAGGATGCACAGATCGTGGAGAGTTACACGGTGCCGTTCCGCGGGTAGGAATAAGGGAAGTGTGAGTGGGGTTTTGGTCTTGAGGAAGCAGTTGAAAGGGTGGGCGTCCGTTCACCGCCGCTTCCGCCTTCCGGCATTCACTCAGGAAACGGGAGCGTAATTTTGGGACTCTACTCCAATGATAAGAAGAAAAAAGAATCCCGAAAGGATTCCATGTCGATTGGTTCGCTTGAAGTAGATCGCCGCGATACGCATTATTACTATCACTACGTAGAACAGATGCCGCTTAAAACAGGGGACATCATCACGATCAAAGTCTGCAAATCCGGTACTTTGTCTAAAGCAACATCTGTTACTCGAGAGACGAAGCGTCTGCGGCTTGCACGCAAACAAGCATTCCAGAAGGCCCAACCCAGAAGGTTCTGTGGAGCGAAGCCGACACAGGACCCTTGAACCCAGAGTGCTACAGACAACGATGGGGCTGCGCCTCACCGTGTCTGATCACAATCGTTCGCCGGAAGCTTAACTCGCACACAAGATGCCCATCCCGAATTTGAAGATCAAAGGCCGTGCGGTGTTGGTTGGCTACGATCACTCCCGCGATTGCCCGGAATCCTGTCTTGCATTTGGGGGCAGCACATTCCGAAGGCTGTGATGCGTAAATTAGAACTGTTTCGTGCCGCATGAAGAAGGCCGAGATCATGGAAGTGAGAGTTATCAACGCTTCGTGAAGAAGAAAGCTGCCTAATCAGCGCGTTGGGGTCAACGCGCTCCACCTCAATCAACGCGCTCGATCTCAATCAAGTCGCTCCGCCTTTACCGCTTCGTGAAGGTGGGCGTGCGCAGATCGGAATTAAGTCGGGTTCGCCGGTTTTGATTCTAGCGCGGCGGCGCAGCGGGCGAGGGCGGCGGCGAGGTCTTCGGGGCGGGTTGGCTTGGTCACGTAATCATCCATGCCGGCATCGAGGCAGCGTTCGCGGTCACCTTGCATCGCATTTGCCGTCATGGCGACGATCCGGATTTTTGCGTACACCGGGTGCTGGCGAATCCGGCGCGTGGTGTCGTAGCCGTCTAGCTCGGGCATCTGGCAATCCATGAAAATGGCGTCGTAGCTGCCGCGTGCGAGGAGCTCGAGGACTTCCAATCCGTTGGCCGCAATTTCGACGGTGTGTCCGAGATTTTTGAGCTGCATGCGGGACACGCGCTGGTTCACGAGGTTGTCCTCGGCCACGAGAATGCGCAGCGGGCGGGCGGTGGAATGGGTGCGTTCTGCTGGTTCGATTTCAGCCATCGGTGCGACTGAGCGAAGGGCGTCATTCGTCAAAGTCGCGAACCCGAGGTGGACGCAACGGAGCAGCGCGCCGAGGAGATCGAGTTGTCGGATCGGTTTGACGAGCATGCGGACGATCCCGTGTTCGGCCAACTCTTCGCGGCTGAAACGGCGATCCCACGAAGTCAGTAAAATGAGGCGGGCGCCGGAAAGGGTCGGGTCGCGTTGGATTTCACGGGCGAGCATGAGACCGTCCATCTCGGGCATTTGGTAGTCGAGGAGAATGAGATTGAACGGATACTGGGCGAGGGCGGCGGCGCGAAGAGTGGCAAGGGCGGCGGCCCCGCTGGAAGCGCAGGCATCGCGCAATTCCCAGCCGGCGGAATAATGCTGGAGGATTTTCCGATTGGTGGCGTTGTCGTCGACGATGAGGGTGCGCAGACCTTTGAGCGCAGTGGCATTGGTGAGCGGCGCATGGGTGGCGCCGGAGGGCTGTTTTTCGAGGAGAAGCGTGAACCAGAAGGTGGAACCTTTGCCCGGAATACTGCGGACGCCGATCTGGCCTTCCATGAGATTCACGATCTGTTTGCTGATGGCGAGACCCAGACCGGTGCCGCCAAATTTGCGGGTCGTCGAACTATCGGCCTGTTGGAACGGTTGGAAAAGCGTGCCCTGCGTGGTGGCGTCGACACCGGGGCCGGTGTCGGTGATTTCGAAGAGGAGGCGGACCTCGTGGTCGGTTTCTTTTTCAACGGCGACCGCGAGGATGACTTCGCCTTGCGCGGTGAACTTGATCGCGTTGCCCACGAGGTTGAGCAGGATTTGACGCAGTCGACCGGGATCGCCGCGGAGGTGGCGGGGAAGTGATTGCGGGAGGTACGAGGCGAGTTCGATGCCTTTCTCGGCGGCCCGGGCGGCGAGGAGTTCGAGGGTGATCTCGACGGTTTCGGGAAGATCGAAATCAACGCTGTCGAAGTGCAATTTGCCGGCCTCAATTTTCGAGAAATCGAGAATATCATTGAGGATCGTGAGCAGTGATTCGGCGGAGTGGCGGATGGTTTCGGCGAAGTCACGTTGTTCGTCGTTGAGCGGCGTGTTGAGCAGGAGGTTGCTCATGCCGATGACGCCATTCATCGGGGTGCGAATTTCATGGCTCATGTTGGCCAGAAATACGGATTTGGATTTGGTGTTGGCTTCGGCGGCGTCGCGGGCGCGACGGAGTTCTTCCTCGATCTGTTTGCGGTCGGTGATGTCGCGGGCGACGCCGAGGATGCCGGGTGCCTGGCCGTGTTGGCGGATGAGGCGGGCGTTCGTTTCGATCCAGAGCAGGCGTCCGTCCTGGGTTTTGAAACGCGTTTGAAAAGTGACCGTGCCGTCGAGTTCCGCTTGCAGGCCAAAAATGGGCAAGGGTTGATCGGCGTGATCGGGTGCGATGAGGTCGCGGATGTTGAGTTGGAGGGCTTGGGCGCGCGGGTAGCCGGTGATGCGTTCGCCGGCGGCGTTGAAGGAGGTGAAGCGGCCGGCTTGGTCCAGCGTGAAGATGAAGTCGCTCGCGTTTTCCACGATGTCGGAATGGCGGGCTTCGAGGGCGGCTTCTTTTTCAAGTTGCTCGCGAATGCGGGCGGTCTGCTGGTTGACGCGCCGGCGAAGAATGGAGAGCCACGTGATGGTGAGGAGGACGATGCCGCCGAGCAGACCGGCGACCGCGAGGGCGTGACTGGCGGTGAGCCATGAAGGATTTTTCAGAACCACGATATCGGTGGGGGCGCGGAGGCGGATGTGGAAGGTGCGGGGCTGACGGTATTCGTCGAAGTCCACCAGGTAGACGCCCGTGACTTTGAGTTCGGCGCCGATCAGGGGGAGGGGAAAATTGTGATCCTCGAGCTTGGCGGCGAAAGTGCCGGCGGCGGTTTGCAGGAGGAGGGTGGAATCGGGTTCGCCGTGATTCGCTTCGAGGAGTCGGCCCTCGGCTTGGACGAGTTGACCATCGAGGTCTTTGACCGCGTTGCCGGCGGCAGGAATTTCAACGGGCTTAGGTTCGATGCCGTCACCGAATCGGCGATAGACCGCTTCACGGAGGACGAGGCGGTTGGAGTCGCGTCCGGGCAGACCGGAAAATTCCACGGCGTCGCCGAGTTTCAGGGGCTCGGTGCCGCGGCTGAGCACGAGCAAACCGGACGCGCCGTCCTGGATGTGGAGGTAGCGGCCGGGTGCCTGTTGGATGACCTGACCGACGACGCGGACGCGGTGGTTGAAGGCTTGGATTGGGCTGTAGCGACGGAGACTCGCGATCGTGCGGGAGGGAATGGCGAAGGGATCGGCGGGGGCGGGTTCCTCGACTTGGATGCAGTCGTGATTCGGGGTGAGCAGGGTGATGCCGGTGAGTTCGTGGCGTTCGTTGGTTTGGGCCACGCAGACGCCGATCACGCGCACGGTGGCTCCTTTGAGTTTGGCGAGTTCTTCGTGAACGGGCAGACGGACGGTGAATTCGCCGGATGCGCTGGTGACGGAGAGTTCGCTCCAGTTGCCCTCGCGTTTCACTTCGCGCAGGTAGCCGATCATCTCGACCGATTGGCTTTCTTCAATGCCGGTCATGGCTTGGTCAAGGGTGATGGCGCGGGGTGCGGGGACGCTTTCTTTCCCGATGGAGAGGAGTTCACTGGCCACGATTTCAGGCGCAAAATTTCCTTCGTCGGTGGTGCCGGTGACTTCCATCAGGGAGTAGAGCATATCGCGCGACGGGCGAATGGAGGGAGGGAGTCGGAGGCGGATGCCTCCGCTGGCGTCCTGGAGGTAAATATAATTGGCGCTCCCGCGTACCCAGGTGACGACGCCGCTGAGTTTTACCGGGAGGCCGGTGCTGGCTTTTTCCCGACTGAGAGTGAGCACCTGTTCGGCGAGACGAAGCGGGCCGTCGTATGATTTGTTGGCGTCAGAGGGCGGGTTGATGACGCGGTAGTGGCCGTCGTGGAGCAGCCAGTTGTTGCCGCTGATGGATGGTTTTCCGATGGCCTCGATGACGGTGCCATTGGAGATTGAGCGGATTTGCGGTGAGATGATTTTAACCTGGCCGGTGGCATCGCGCAGCGTGACAGATTTGCCTTGTTGAAATTCGTGGACGATGCCGCTGACGAGGACTTCGTTTTCCTCGGAGAGATGGATCAGATTTTCGACGCTCGTGATCGGGCGATTGATGAAACGGGGATCGTCCTTGATCGAGCCGATGGTTTGGACGTCATCAATGCGGGGAATCCAGAAATCGAGCTGGGCGAGTTGGCCGGATTGGGTCGTCTTTGCGACATAGACTCCACTGATGCGGACGAGTGAATCAAGAAAGTTGGGTGGCTGTTGTTGGTCGGTGACGACGGTGGTGCCGCGAACGATCATGTTGTCGCAAAGAATATCGATGAGGATGTGATGTGCGTCGGTGCGGGTCTGGCGTTCGACATAGCCTTCGATTGAAACGATTTGATTTTGCAGTTTGGCGATGTTGCCGATTTGTCCGTTGGCCGGCAAAGGCGCGATGGGTGCTGGGCTTTCCAAAACGGTGAGTTTGGCGTTAGCCAAAGAAAGTCCGACGGCCGGGACCATCTGGAACAGCCCGATCGCTTCGGTACGCCGTATCCCATGCCCATCCCGCTCGTCATCATCCGAGGAGCCTGCCCGGTCTGAATCATATGGGCCACCAGGGCGGGCTGTTGCTGCATTTGAAAC
>JANYFP010000437.1 GCA_025362555.1 Verrucomicrobiota bacterium | reverse complement strand
AATCTTCAGGGAACTAATGTCCCGCACGATTCTCCGAACCAGAGATTGTCTGCCCGTCATTAGTGTCTATTAGTGAGCATGAGTGGTTAACTCCGTTTCAGTCTACCGCGGCCGCCTCGCGCCCTCGCCCACCGGCCTCCTCCATCTCGGGCACGCCCGGACCTTTTGGACGGCACTGGTCCGCGCGCGCGCATCTGGCGGACAACTATCTCTGCGCAACGACGATCTCGATACCGCCCGTTGCCGTCCGGAATTCGTGACCGCCATGCGCGACGATATGCAGTGGCTCGGCCTGACCTGGGAGGAGCCGATGATCTCCCAAAGCACCCGCATCGCGCTTTACCGTGCCGCGCTCACCCGCCTCCACGCTGCGGGCCTGATTTATCCCTGCAGTCGATCGCGCCGCGACGTCCTTGCCGCCATCAGCGCGCCGCACGAAACCGATGAATCCGACGAACCGCTTTATCCCGCCGAGTTCCGCCCCGCGCTCGGCACGCCACCACCGCCACTCTCAAATCCCATCACGATAAATTGGCGATTCCGCGTACCGGATGGAGCAACGCTCTCTTTTATAGATGGCCACTTCGGCGAACAGCGCGCGACGGCCGGAAGCGATTTCGGTGATTTTCTCGTCTGGCGCAAGGACGACATGCCCAGCTACCAACTCGCCTGCATTGTAGACGACGCCGCCATGGGGATTACCGAAGTCGTCCGTGGCGCCGACCTGATGCGCTCCACGTTTCGTCAGTTACTGCTATACCGCGCACTCGGATTAACACCGCCGGCTTTCCATCATTGTCCGTTGGTCACTGACGACCAAGGCCAACGCCTCGCCAAACGCCACGACGCCCTCGCGCTCCGTACTCTGCGTGAACAAGGGAAAACGCCAGCGGAACTAGGATATTGATAGGTCAAGTTAGCCCCGAGACTAGTTGCATTTTTCCGAGGTAAGGCGCGAGCTCCGCTCTACGCTGTTCACTCGTAAGCAAGCGTAAGACCAGAGGACCTGGCTTGTTTCTGTTTTGCCAAGGCAAGTCATACCTGATCAGGATTGATCGTGCGCTATTTTGAAATAGCTCCCTCCGCCCCATTGGCCGATTTCGTCCAGTGCTTCTGGTATCTTGAGAAAGATTACGGCCCGCCTCATCCCGACGGCGAATGGATTTTTCCCGACGGTACCACCGATCTCGTAATGCAGCGCCAAGGTTCGTTTTTCACCGCTGCCGGGCCCTTGCCCGCCTGCTTTTTTGTCGGTCCACGTCGCACCCCTTTGCTCCTACGCGCGCAAGGTCCTGCAGCCGCCATCGGGATTCGGTTTCATCCGCACGGCGTTTACCCTTTTGTTCGCCAACCGTTGGATGAGTTTACTGAATCAATTATTTCTCTCCACGATTTTGAGGGAGCCCTCGCGACTCTTCCCGCCGAACAGTACCGCACGTTAACTCCACTTGCCGCGATCACCCGCCTCGAGCGCTTTTTGCAGATATCCCGGTCAGCCGATCTGAGCGGACACGCCCGGTTGCATTCCTGCGTGCAATGGCTCCGCCAATCTCAGGGAGTCACTTCCATCGCAGCCTTGGCCGACACGGTGAATCTTTCCACCCGGCAGCTAGAGCGTAGCTTCCGCCAGACCATCGGAGTTTCGCCCAAACAACTCGCGCGAATCATCCGCTTCGATGCCGTGCGCGATCAGCTCATGCTCCATCCCGGCGTCGATCTCACCGCCCTGGCCCATTCGGCGTGGTATCACGATCAGGCGCATTTCATCCACGATTTTCGCGATCTGGCCGGTTTGGCGCCCACCCGATTTTCACGGGAGGTCGCCGCCGGCAGCATCCGTTTCAACAGTTAGTCGGCGTGTCGCATTTCTACAATCCGGGCTGACGGCGAAAGGATAGAGTGGGGCCGTTCAATCCCGAACCTATTCCCATGAAAATTCTCCATCTTGCCGGCTTGGTCATTAACTCCGCGAACCCCGAAGCACTCGCTCATTTCTATCGTGAATCCTTGGGTGCACCTTTTGAGCTCCAGAGCCACGGTACCATCAAAGAACATTTTGAGTGCGACTTCGCCGGCGTGCATTTTGCGATTCTCAAACGCAAAACCAACGTCGGCAGCGCGTTCATTCCCTCATTCGCCTGTGCTAATCTTGAGGAGGCGCTGGCCGACCTGGCCGCCCACGCAATCAAGCCGCTGCATCCGATCATCGAGCTCGGCGCCGGCAAACGCGTCTCCTCAATCGCCGATCCGGAGGGAAATGTGTTTCGGTTGTTTCAGCAACGCCCGGTCCAGCCAGCACCTGCGAAATAGTCCTTCTCTTGGCGGCAGGTTATTTCGCAGACTCTGCCTAGTTTCCTTACAGATGATTTCGCCACCCCACCGGCAAAATAAACTCCGTTCCCAGCAAATAATTTCGGTAATAGAGCCAGAAAATTAACGCACCCAGTGCGAACAGGAAAAACGCTTCGCCTAACCCGCCACCGGTCGTGCGGCTGGTCTTCCGCATCGACTGCACGGTCCAGATCAACCCGGGCGCGATCGCAAACGCGACGAGCGACGAACCCACCAACACCATCGCCATAATAAAAAACGTTCGCAGCATCCCATCATGGATCAGCCGCCCCTTGTACGCGACGATCTCGTTGCAAAGATTCAGCAGCAATAGACAGCACGGCAGTACATAATAGCGTTCAAGCGCAGCAGACGTTTTCATCGGCCCGCCACCATGAGCCAAGATAGCGCCTTGCTAAAAGCACAAATCTGCATTCCCCCTTTCTTCCCCCCTGCATGGCGACCTACGTTTACGAAACCATCCCCCGACACCCCGACGAATCTCCCGAACGATTCGAGGTCGTGCAGAGCATGAAGGACGCCGCGCTCGCCACTCATCCGGGAACGGGCCAGCCTGTACGCCGCGTCGTTATGGGCGGCTATGGCATGATCAGCGGCCGCGACCGTTCGACCCCTGCGGCATCCGCCGTTGCCTCCTGCAGCCCCGGGTGCGCCTGCCACCGCAGCCCCCGCATTCCCTCCGTTTAACTCCTCAATTTATGTCCGAACTCAAATCAGCCTACCTCAATCCCACTGCCTCCACGGGCAGTGCGGTCAACTACAGCGCGCCCAACCTCACGCTGCACCCGCCACGCAGCCCGCGTACCCGCCTCGGCGGTTACGTCCACCTGCCGCGACTCATCGACAAGGCCCGCGCCGTCGTCGCCGGCACCAACGGCGACTTCCATTACAATTGCCCAATCGACCAGCGTTTCCTCACTTACACGGGCCTGAACCCCGACGCCTTATTCGCAGAGATCAAAGCCGGCAAAAGCGACAGCGAGATTCTCGCTTACGTCAATGCCCACGCTACCCCAGCCCGCCATCCCGCAGAGATCGCGGCGTGGTCACTCTGGTTCGAACAATTAACCGCCACGCCGCCCGATGCGCGGGCGTTCTTCAATGATGTCCACCGTAAGAATGCGCCGGACCGTCATGATATCGCGACCTGGTTCGACTGGTTGGAACTCGACGACTACGTGACCTTCGGCGGCAAAGCCTAAGACAGTCCCCGCTTAACTTTGAATCAACTGTTCGTCAGCGGCGCATTCAGTGCGCCGCTTTTTTGTGACCGCAAATACAGGCGAGCACTCGGCCGCTGTGCCCACGAAATTCACGAAATGGCACCATGAAATTTACGGCGACTGATTCCCCATCTGGGTCCCAGGGTTTGGTGTAAGGTCGCTGCCCTTGCGGCGGCCTAGTGTCCTGTCAGACAAGTTCGTAGCATATTGTTCACCCAGGCGTCATCCAATCGTGACGTGGCTGTGGCAGAATCGGGCATGATCAATCTTGGACGTCCGAAGACCGAACTGGTGT
>JANYFP010000421.1 GCA_025362555.1 Verrucomicrobiota bacterium | reverse complement strand
ACGCACGCCGGTGACGGCGTGATGGAAAATCGCAGTGGCATCGGTCTCCGCAGCATTCCAATCCACCGTTGAAATGAAGGTGTAGCTCCAATAGGGAAAATGATCCAAGCCGGTGGCCTGTTTAACCACGTGAGCCAGCCGGTCATTCCATTCCAGATAAGGCGACCAAAACCAACGCGGGGGCTGGCCGGTCGCGCGCTTGATCGCGGCGGAACCACCGCTGGCCTCGAGGGCCACCTGAGCGTCGTCGAGCTCACCCAACTTCGCATGAGTTGCAGAGTGATTATTGATTTCATGGCCCGCGCGAGCGGTCGCGAGCGCCAGTTCGGGGTGCGCATCGACGGCTTTGCCCACCAAGGGAAAAGTCACTTTTACTCCCGCCTCAGCTAGCACCTTCAGCAGTCGCTCATTTTGGAGCGGAGCCGGACCATCATCGAAAATCAAAGCCACTCGCTTCGGCGCGGAACTGGCGGAGATTTCAGCGGCCCACGTGCCGGTAACGACCGGAAATAGCAGGAGAAAACTGAACAAGAGATGTTTCATACCTCGATCCAATGCCCCAGGAATCAACCGGGTTCAATCGTAAGTATCCACGAGGGAGTGATGGCTCATCGCCGCCACTAGCCGGCTCCGACTGACCGCCTGAGTAAAACGCACGCGCACCTGCCGTGGCTCACCCGGGTAAAGATCGAAAAAATTATCGTCCGCGCGATATTCCAATCCGGGAAAATCAAACGCGACGGCATGTTGAAAGCAGGTCGACGTGAACGTGAGCGTCGCCTCCCTCGGCCGCGGTATTGCTACAGTGACGCGCGTGCGCCCGCGCGGCAGAGCCATCGACCGGGGTGGAGTCAGGAAAATCGTTTGATCACTGACGGTCTTGTTCGCCACGTCGAGCGCGATGCGCAGATAGATTTTTTCGCGACCATACGCCGCCAACTGCCGGCGGAGATGCAAGGTTTTCTGCCGAACACTCGCGCCGTACCGGAGAATAACTCGTTTTTTTCCTGAGAGGAAAATGGTTCCATCGAGGTGAAAGAGATCCCAGCGAAGGAGTCCGACGGCAGCGTCTGGAGCATCGTAGACAGTGTAGAGATGCACGGCTTCGACCGTACTCGTCCGCGTGTTACCGATGCCCGTGGTCTCGTCGCCCGGCACATGGGCCGTCACGAGCGCCGGCGCAAAAAAACGTCGGGCCGTGTAATGCAGGGCCTTCCATCGCCCCGTAAACTCGATCGAGCTCCACGAAGTAGCGGGCCAGCAATCATTGAGCTGCCAATACAACGCGCCCATGCAGCGCGGCATCAAACGCCGGAAATGCTCCACGCCCACCTGCATGCAGTAGGCTTGGTTCAGCTGAGACAAATAGATGAGTCCATCCTGCGAGTTGGGAAAACGGTAGCGACGCGCGACGTAGTCGAGAATGATTTGGTTACCGAGCGCGTTCTTCTGATGATTCTCCATCGACGGACCAAAGATATTGGCTTCGCTCGCGGCGCAAAAAGTCGCGTTGGTGGCCGGTGATGAATAACTTTGCATCCCGAATTCAGAGCAAAACCGGAAGGCCCACTTTTCGTAATCCTTCACCGGGTGGCGGGCGTGCCACACATCCCAATAATGCGAGTCGCCCTTTTGCTCACCCAGGGCGTGGCCATTTTCAAACGTCCCGCGCCATTCCGATGACGGCCAGTAAGCGGTCACGCCATCATGAACTGAAACAATGGCCGGCAAGAGATCGTGGAATATTTTCTTATAGCCCGCCATCAACGCAGGATTTTCGCTCAGGGCTTTTCCGTTCAGCTGGGTGAGTTCATTATTCCCGCACCATAAAGCGAGGGCAGCACGATGATGAATCCGCTTCACTTGGTAAACCGCCTCCGCGTTGACACTTTCCACGAACGCCGCATCGGCGGGATAAAGCGCGCACGAAAACATGAAGTCGTGCCAAATGAGCAGACCCAGTTCGTCGCACAGATCGTAGAAATGCTCGCTCTCGTAGATGCCACCACCCCACAACCGCAGACAGTTCATATTGGCCGCAACCGCGGCAGTGAGATCACGCGAGTAACGTTCGCGCGTGAGGGTCGTGACCAAGGAATGCGCGGGAATCCAATTGGCCCCCTTGATAAAAATCGGCCGCCCATTCACGACAAACTGAAATGATTCGCCCCACTCGTCAGCATGCCGGTCGAGCACGATGGCGCGCAGTCCGAGCCGCCGCCGCAAACTCCCGCACGCTTCGCCGGTGGCGCTCGCGGTGAGCGCGAAATCATAGAGCGGTTGGGCGCCATGACCGGCGGGCCACCACCGCTGCGGGTGCTTGATTTCCAGTCGAAGGATCGCACCGGACCCCGTTGCGCGGGCGACCTCCACTCCATCCAATGAACAGATCGCCGTGAGCTCGACTGCAGGCGCGGTCGCACGAGCAAACTCGGGCGTGACTTCCAATTCGACGACGCCATCCGGACGGTGGCGCTGGACAATCTGGGCGTGGGCGAGGCGATTCGCGCTCCCCCATTCGAGACGAAGGTCGCGCCAAATTCCGGCGGTCACGAGGCGCGGCGCCCAGTCCCAGCCAAATTGACTCGGCTGTTTGCGCAGACGCACTGCATTACCCACCGGATCGCAAAATTCGCGGGGCGGAGTAAACTCCGTGCGCTTGGTTCGCACAAATTGCGTCGCACTTCGGAACAGCACGCGCAGTTCGTTGCGACCTTGGCGCAACTGGGTCCGAACCGGCCAGCGATAGCCGACAAACATATTCTCGGTCCGCCCGATGATTTTCCCGTTCAGCGTCACGGTCGCGAGAGTATCAAGACCATCTGCGACGAGTTCGTGGGCGTCCGCCTGCAAGTCGGCGGCGGAGAGCTGGAACGTGGTCCGATACTCCCAATCGCGTTCCGCGACCCACTGCACGGCGCTTTCATTCGCACCGAAGAAGGGGTCCGGAATTTTTCCCGCCGCGAGGAGATCGGTGTGCACGCATCCGGGGACCGTGGCTGGCAGCCACGAGCGGGATGACGAGTCACGAAAGTGCCAGGTCGCAGTGGAAAGGGAAATCAGTTTCATGAAAAGGAAGAGACGCTAAAAATCGGGGTGGTGGGGTTTGATTCCCGCCTAAAAGCTGGCCGGTCTCGCGGGAATATTTTTTGTGGGCGGGGTGTGCCGAAAATATCCTGCTTTTGTAGGTCGGGCTTTACGCCCGACATCTGGGCAAGAGTCGGGGATAAACCCCGACCTACACCGAGCCATTTTCTGAAAAATATTTCTGTGAAACCACCCGAGTGGCGATCTGCATGCACCCCGCGCCATCGCAGAAAAAGAAGAAAATCCGGCAAACAGATTTGCCGGACTCTTGAAAACATTAATTCCTACGGGCCAAGCTCCCGTTAGAATTCAAACGTATTGGTCAACGAGATCACGCGCGGCTCAGGAATCCGATACGCCGCCGGGGAACCGTCGGGCTGCACTGTGATGGCGACGAGCTTCTTGCTGGCGAACACATCGCGGATATTGAATTGGACGCGCCACTTGAGTTTATGCGATAATTGTCGCGAATAGCCTAACCACAGATCGACCGCCGAATCCGAAGCTCCGTAATAGGGTTGGCTGACATCATACCCATCGAGGGTCGAATTGAGCCGGTAGCCGGTCACCTGCTTGTCCTGCCAGCGATAGGAACCGCCAACGTAGCTGCCGTGAAGCGCACCCTGCTTGAAGGAGTAGTTGGCCGTGGCATTAAACCGCCATGGACGGAGTTCCGCCACCTGACTATTGTTGAGCGCGAGCGCCAGTTTATAGCCCGAGATCAACTGGGCATTCCAAATCGCGCGCACCGTGCCCCACGGATTTCCAATCGTCCAATTGCCGCCACCGAAGGGCCGTAATTCACCCGCTGGGCCTTGGAGGAATGCATCGCGGGTGTCGATCCAGTCGGTGATCGATTGCGCGAGATTCATCCGGCGGGCATCGGTCCTCGAAGCGTTGATTGAAATATCCAATTCCGGGATCGGCCGGGCGGATAATTCATACTCAGTGCCCTTCGAAACGGTATCGCCGGTAAGAGCGAACAAGGGATTGCTCACGCTGCCCCCGCCCGTTGCGTAGTCACTCATGCCCCAAGCGGCCTGCATCTTGGCGGAGATTTGATTCTTGGGATCCAACCACAACGCTTCCGCCGTGGCTTCCTGATCATAAGCCGTGTTGATCACCGACTGCGCGTAGGGCGCATCACCAGCGGGCTGATAGTGCAGCAATTTGCCGGCACCAAATTTCGAACCCGCATCAGTTGTCCCATGAATCGCCGTATCAGGATGGTGGGCTGCGGCCGAAGCCCACGCCTCAATGTAGCCAATGGCCCAACCGCCGCCCATTTCTGACCCGAGAGTGGCATCGTTCACACTGGTTTGATATTTGCCGATCTTGAACGTCACTTTTTCGTCCAAGGCGGTGATCGTGATGCCATAGTCCTTCGTCCGGCCGGTAGGGGAAGGCAAGGCATCACCCACCACGTTGAGACGGCCGGCGAGCGGCTGGAAGTTCTCCGATTTATTGTAGAAGCCGCCCAGACCAAAGCCGCCCGGCACATATTTCATGATCGAGGCCGGCACGCGTCCGACCAAACTCCAGGTGTGAGTCTGCCCGGTGACTTTCGAATAACTCCGACCGCCGAGAGAAGTATCAGTCTCACCGTTTGGCAGTCGCCAATCCGGAGAATTAAAATCGGAAATAAGGCCCAGGCTCTTCGTGGGCGGGCCCGCATCGAAGGATTCCGCGATGTCCTTGCGCCAGCCAATCATGGGAACCAAATTACCATCGAACAAAAACCCCTGCCAGACCGCCGTAGTGGATTTGATGACATCCTTATGCTTGCTGGCGTTAGTATAGGGGCGGGTCGCATCCGAGAAGGATGCCGAATTTGCATTCACGATCGGCGCGTTGTAAGTCTGGTAGCTAAGCGTGTCGGTATTCCATTGCTTGACCGTGGTGCTCGTCGGCACTTGCGTGGCGGTAAGTCGCGGCAGATTTAGTCCGGCAGCGAGACTCGCGCCCCGCAAATCACCCGACAGATAAGAGAAAGCATACACATCCCGAGCGCTAGTCCCGACCGGAGACAAACTGTTCGGCGCATAGCCGGAATCGAGGTAGGAATTATACCATGTGGCCGATTTCACCTCTTTTTCCTGATCGGACCCACTCAAGGTAAACACCGACCGACCGAGAATCCGGGTAAGGACCGAGTTCTTGTCCATAAAGTCCTTGAAATCGAGATCACCATAAGCCGTGGCACGCTTCGCCTCGCGCTGGCTGTCAGTTTTTCCACTGCCTGCCGCGCCTGAGCTGATGACCACGGCCTTGCCCACGTTCGGGTTCGCCGAGATC
>JANYFP010000378.1 GCA_025362555.1 Verrucomicrobiota bacterium | reverse complement strand
GCCTGCCGAGTGTGGAAAAAGAAGTCGTCGTCCCCGCCGAGGGGGAAGTCCGCGTGGATCTCATCCTCGGCCTTAGCACGTTGCCAAAATATTAATAGTCCGCCCATGAGCCAGCCACCCCCGAAGCTGCGTTTTAGTTTTCAGACCAAGGTGTTGGTTCCCGTCCTGTGCGCCCTCGTGCTGCTGCCCGTCGCCACCCTGTGGATCGTGAATCGCTCAATGAGCCAGCAGGTTCAAGTCGCCGCTCGTCAAACGCTGACGACGGCCGAAGGTGTTTTCAAAAACTATCTCGAAATCCGATCACGCGATCTGGCCTCGCGGTTCCGGACGATCGTCGCCGAGCCCCGCTTCAAGGCCACCGCGCAACTCGGCGATGCAAAAACCTTAAATAACTACCTGCGGGCACTGCTCGATGAACTGCGCGACGAAACCGAACTGATCATCTACACGACCAATCGCGAAGAGCGACTCACCTCCGCCCAAAGAAATACGGCCATCAGCCTCGATGACTTTGAACGGACCGCCGCCCCACTGATCAAACAGGCGCTCGCCGGAGAAATGGGAACGGGCATTATTTCCGTCGGAAAAAAAACCTTTAACGTCGTCTCCGTGCCGATGCAGATCAGCGAAAACGGGCCGATCATCGGCGCCGTCACAATCGCCATTCGCCTGAGCGAATCGAGTATGCAGGATCTGCGCGCACTGACGCGGGCCGATATCTTTCTGGTGACCGCTAACGCGGTCACCGCCTCCACGTTGCAGCAACCCGAGGCGTCCGAAATTTTACTGCGCGAGATTTCCCGCGGGACGGGAGAAAAGGCGGATCGCGTCCGGCCGATCGAGATCCAAGGCGAACATTTCTTTGCGTTGAGTGACAACTACGAACCAAACGGCCCGGGGAGTGCGTTAAATTATGTCCTGATCTCCTCCTACGAACAACGACTGCGCGAACTCGAGAAAACCCGCGCCACCCTCTTGATCGTTAGCTTCGCCGGCATTGTCATCAGCGGACTTCTCATCTGGATCATGATCCGCCGGATCACCACGCCTCTGCTCCAACTGCGCGACAATGCCGAGGCGGTGGGCCGGGGCGACTTTACCCGGCGCATGACGCGATTTTCCGACGATGAATGTGGCGCGGTGGCGGTCGCCTTCAATAATATGACGGACAACTTGCAGGCCTCACGCACCGATTTGGAAAAAGCCGTCACTTCACTCAAGACCGCCCAATCGCAGCTCATTCAGAGCGAAAAGCTTTCCGCCGTTGGCCAATTCGTGGCCGGAGTCGCACACGAGCTGAATAATCCGCTCACCTCCGTCATTGGTTTTTCCGATCTCCTCCAACACACCGACCTCGACCCCAAGTACAAGGAATACGTCGACCGGATTGCGAAGAGCGCCACCCGCTGCCATAAAATCGTGAACAGCCTCCTGGGCTTTTCCCGCCAGCATGAGCCCGAGCGGAATCCGGTTCAGGTCAATGAACTCGCCGATGCCGTGATCGATATTATCAGCTACGATCTTCGCTCGAGTGGCGTGACGCTCGTCAGGCAATACCAAGCCGACCTGCCCGCGGTTTTGGGCGACGTGCATCAATTGCAGCAAGTCGTGCTCAACATCCTCAGCAACGCACGGCAGGCCCTTGAATCATTCCGTCGCGACGGCGAAATTACCATTCGCACGAGCTGCACCGACACCCATGTGACCATCCGGATCAAGGACAATGGTCCCGGCATCAGCCGGGAAAACCTCGGGAAAATATTCGACCCGTTCTTTACCACCAAACCGCAGGGCAAAGGCACCGGCCTGGGTCTCAGTTTATCCTATGGAATAATGCAGGAACACGGCGGCCGAATTCGTGCCGAAAGCCTGCCCGGGGAGGGCACCGAATTTATTCTCGAACTCCCCGCGATGGAATCCGACCGTCTGGCGAAAGCGATCCGTCCTCCCTCCGCGCCATCGATTCATACCGGCAAGCCCACCACTCTGCGCGTGCTCGTGATTGATGACGAGGAGTCCATTCTCCACCTCGTCAAGGAAGTGCTCAGCACCGAAGGCCATGACGTTGAGTCCGCGACCAGTGGGACGCTGGCGCTCGAGCTGATCGGAAAAAATCCCTACGACGTCATCATCTCCGACTGGAAAATGCCCGGCCTGAACGGCATGACTTTTTACCAGGAACTTCTCGTCAAAAATCCATCGGCCGCGAAACGCGTACTCTTCATGACCGGCGATGTGATCCAGGAAAACTTCCAGAAATTTCTCGTCGAAAATTCCCGCACGTGCCTTTCGAAGCCGTTTGCGTTGCGTGAATTTCGCCTCGCCATCACCCGGTTAATGAAACCGGTTTAGGCTGAGCCTGGAGACGTCGATCCACGGGCAGCGGACACTGCAAAAATCTCCCGGCCAACGGCAGGAAATTAATATCGACCATCTCCCGGCGCAGTCAGGGGCGCAGGCCGCAAAGACAGGGTAAGATAATAGGCCACCGCAGCGAGCATGGCACTCACCACCAAAAACCAGTCGCCATGCTCCGTGTAAAAGCTCTGGCGGTCACGCCAGTGAATATCACGGGTGATCGTCAGTGTATCGCCGCCGCGAAAATAAACACTGTCGTCCTCATTTTTCAGCGTGGCGCGAATATTACCGAACTCATCAATCCAACCGCTCCATCCACCATTGCCGCAGCGAATGACCGGACGGCGGGTTTCGACGGCGCGCAACACCGAATGGGCCGCATGCTGATAAGCCGCCCCACCCTCGCCGTACCAGGCATTGTTGGTGATAACCGCAATAACCTCGGCACCGGATTGCGCCGTTTCACGCGCCAACGCAGGGAAAATATCCTCGTAACAAATCAGTACGCCGACCGGAACGCGACCGGGGCCGACTGGCAGAAGAAACGGATGAGCGTCTGTGCCGCGCTGGAAATCGCCACCGATCTGCACGACTTTTTCCAGCCAACCGAAAATCGAGCGCAACGGGATGTATTCGCCGAAAGGGACCAGCTTGCGCTTGGCATAAAGATCGGGCGACACACCCGTAATCGGATCCACCACGGTGGCGCCGTTATACCAGGATTCTGGCGAGCCCGCCGCCGTCTCTGTATAAACCGTGCCGAACAAGATCGGTTTCCTCGTAACCTTGGCGACCGACTCCAGCCAGCTCACTGCATTTGGATCTCGATAGAGTGCCATCGGTGGCGCCGCCTCGGGCCAGACAATAAAATCGGGCGCACCGGCGCGACTGGTATCCCAAGTTGTTTTTTCCAAGATCCGCAAATCCTGGATGGCCTTGGCCTCATCCCATTTCTCAGCCTGGGGAATATACGGTTGAATGACTGAAACCCGCGCCAAGCGGACGCGTTTTTGATTCAAGAAATCGCTCAGAAACGGAAAGGCGCCGGCCATCAATAAAATCAGTCCGATGGAAAATTCCGGGCTGCGTTTGCGCAGGCCAGTCGCGCCCTCGAAAAATATCCGATGCGAGTAGGCCGCAGCCGCGAGATTAAAGAAGATCAAAATATAGGAGACCGACCACGCCCCCGCATAAGAGGCGCTTTGCAAAATCAACGGCCGTTGCCACTGACTCGCCGCCAACGTCAGCCAGGGAAACCCGCCGAAAAGCGTGCTACGGACCCACTCCAACAGGACCCACAACGCCGCCAAACCCAGCAAAATTATAATCCGCACGAGCGCCTGCTGTCCCGCGATGCGCGGAATGGTCCACCACGCGGCGAGATACCACACGCCAATAATCACCCCGACAAACGGTCCGAGCAGAAACAAACCAACCCAAGTAACGTGGTATAACCAACCGAGGAGAATGGTCCACGCGACCGCCTGGGCTCCGAGCACAGTCCACGCGAACAGTTTGAAGGGCGGTTTCCGGAAGGCCCAAAGCAACGCGGGAATCGCGAACGCATATGCCGCCTCCCCCGCATTGAAGGGCGGGAAACACGCATAAGTGAGCAACACGGTGAGCCCAAACACCGCGAGCGACCAGCCCAAGTGAGGATACCGCTGCCAGAGAGTCGGCTTGGTTTCGTAGGGATCAGCGAGTGGAGCGGTGTTTGGAACGGTCATTTTTTGAAGGCCAGATCGGAGGCGATCAAAATTCAGCGTATAGCGCCAGCCTTCGCCAGCAAAACCCAAATCGACTAAAACGTAACGAGGGCGCAAGTAAACGGTTCCTCGCTACTTCCAGTGGGTAGACTTACAAAACAGAATCAAAACCGGAGGTTCTAACCGCTAATTGGATTCATCAAGGGATGAATCTTTGAGAGTGCGGCTTCACCTAATCGTCTCCGCCATGGGTTTCTGGGGCCTGCTAATCGCAGGCATACAGTCAGCGATCAGCAGACTCCACGGAACCCACCCCGAAGACGACCAGCCTACGCCAAGGCTTCGGCCCGGCAGGTGAGTCGAAGGGGTATTTTAAAGTTTCGCCTATCGGCGAAACTTATTAGCGATCACCTCCTCTGCCTTGGTTTCTGGTCGAAGCTCGCTTTCACCATCACCCATCGAAAACAGCGAGAAACCAAGTAGACTGATCTGCCGGGGACTCCGCAGCGTCCATGATTCACTG
>JANYFP010000346.1 GCA_025362555.1 Verrucomicrobiota bacterium | reverse complement strand
GGGGTCAGCGCCCCCGGCTACAGTAAAAATTCAGATCAGTTGTAGCCGGGGGCGTTGACCCCGGTACTCCAAATTATCCGAGCTTCGCCCCGTCGCTTCCGGTCGGCTGTCCGGTGGAAGAAAACGTGCATGGCATGGAGTGCTGATTCCTGACTGAAACAAATTGATGGTCGTGGTTTTTATCCGCTACGACCGGAACGGCGTTGACGCTCGGTGAAATACTACGCCTTAGCGACCGCGGGCTTGGTACCCTCGACGGTTTCCGCTCGTGGCTTACCGGCTGCAGTTTTCTGCTTACCGCTTTCTGCATTCCCATAGGTATACCCTTGGGCAGCGCCCTTGTAGCCGTAAGCGAGTTTCTTGTTCGCGTTGCGCGGGCTGTAACCATTCAGCACCACGCCTTGGAAGGTGTGCCCCGCCTTGGCGAAGGCTTCGATGACTTGCTTCACCTGGATCACCGGTGCCGTGCTCTCGCGGGCCACGAGCACACTGGCCGTCGAATAGCGGGCGAGCATCACCGCATCTTGGAAAACCCCCGCAGGCGGCGTATCGAGAATGACGACATCGTACGTCCCTTTGAGATTTCCCATCAGGCGTTCCATCGCTTCAGAAATCAGGAAGCGGCTCGGCTGCGGTTCGTTGCCACCGGCGCAAATGAGCTCGGTGCCGTCCACGAGTTTCTTGACGCCGAGCGGACCAGTGGGCTCCAACAAATTTTCGGAAGGGAAGTCCGCCCGCGCCCAGGCGAGAAAGCCTTTTTCTCCGGAGACGCCATGCAGCGCGTGCTGCGTCGGGCGGCGGAGATCCAGGTCGACGATAATGGTCCGCTTGCCGAGTTGGCGGAAGGTGCTGGCGAGATTCGAGGCCACGAGTGATTTGCCTTCACCGGGCATGGTAGACGTCACGACTACGACTTTCGGGTAGCGTTGCGACGCACCCAATTCGAGCTGGCCGACAATCCCGACGAAAGATTCTGCGATCACCAAATCGATTTTATTGCGCACCACGTGCGCGCGATCTTCCGCACGAATTTTCAGGGTGTGAATTCCGCCGAGCAGACCGAGGCCGAGCACTTTTTCGACGTCGGACGTGCCGGAGACGCGTTCGTCGAGCGCACGGGCGACCAAGGGAGTGGTGACGAACATGCCGAGCGCCAAGAATGCGACGACCACCCCATAAAGTAATTTCTTTGGTAGACGGGGCTTGATCAAAAATGCGGGGTCGACGATCTGCATGAAATCGACGGGCAGCTTGCTCGAGATGGAGGCTTCGCCGATCTTCTTTTCGAGTTCGTTCAAGGAGATTTGCTTGGAGTCGACCCCGGTGCTGAGGATTTCGTAATTGGAGGCCAGTTTTTCAATCTCGATCGAGCTCTCGAAGGCGTCATCGAATTCCTTTTTCACGAGGGTTTCATTCTGCCGGGCGACATCGAGCTGCGCTTCCAGGTCGCGCACGGCGACGTCGAAATTGCGCAAAATGCTATTTTGAATCCCATCGATTTGGGAATCGATGTCTTTCATCTTGGGATGGTTCGGACCGTAACGGCTCGCGAGGACGCTGCGCTGGGCTAGTTGTTGGTCGAGCATCTGGCGCAACGCTTCATTGTTCGCAAAGCTTGCCAGGTACGCGTTGTCCCAAGGGTATTTTGATTTTGCGCGGTCGATTTGCGCCTGTTTGGTCAGCGTCTCGAGGCCGCGACGTTTGACCCGGAAATCCGTCAAACTGGCATCGAGGCGTTTGAGGCGCTCGGAGAGAATGCCTTGGTTGTCGGCGCGGGAAATGATGCCGTTCTTTTTGCGGAAATCGAGGCGGGCGGATTCGACATCGGCGATGTCCTTACGCAGGAGTTGGGCCTGCTTTTCCAGCATGCTGTAGCCTTCGATATTGGCATCCTTAAAGGCCAGCTGCACATAGTTCAGGTATTCGCTGGCGACTCGGTCGGCGACCATAATGGCCACGGCGGGCACTTGGTGGGAGACGGTGATCGTATAATATTCGCGTCCTCGTTCGCGCTCGACGGCGATTTTCCCTTCAAAAAAATCCTGGAAGAAATCAACATCGGCCACCGTGTTGGGTTGAAGGTAGGGTGCGGCGATCAGCGCTTTCTCCTCGGAGCTGAACGAGGACACAAGACGCGTGCGAAATTTTCGGCTGGTCATCATCGAGAGATGATTGCGCAGATTGTTTTCGCGGGACGTTTCGGAGTTCCCGCCGGTGTCGGTCTGGGTGCCGATGACCTTGTCGAGGGTGCTTTGCGCAAGGAGCGCAGTCTGGGCGGAGTACTCGACCGGTTTGTTGAATAGAACGTAGCCGACCGGACCCGCCAGCAAGATCGCACCGAGGACCCCCCAGTACCACTTGGAGCGGATGACGAGCAGGGCGTGGCTGACGAGATCGATCAATTCTTGGAAGGTGAAATCGTTATTCGACGGACGGTGATTGCCGGATGGATACGGGCCGCTGCCATTGTTGAAGGGCGCCCCGGTCGTGCCAAAGGGTGCTGCGGTCGGCGTGAAGGTAGGACGGGTGTCCGCGAAAGGCGATTTGGTTGGTTCCATGGTCGTGAGATTAAAATACGCGCTCGGGCACAAAAATGATGTCGTCGGGGAGCAGCATGAACTGCTGTTCCTTGGCGGTTTCGTTCAGGTAGGCGGCGACATTTACCGTGAAGGTGGTTTCCTTGCCGTCGACCGTCCGCATGACCTTCACGGTGTCAGCCTTGGCCACGCGGGTGAAGCCCCCGGCGCGGGTGATGGCATTGACGATGCCCATCTGTTTTCGCTCGGTCGTGAAATCGATTTGTACGGGAGAGTTGACCTGACCAAGCACGGAGATGGTGCGCGGCGCGTAGGATTCGAAGGAGAGAATAACCTGGGGTTCGATGAAGAATCCTTCCTCACGGTAGCGCTTTTCCATCAGGATTTCCGTTTCGCGCAAGGTGAGGTTGACGACTTTCACCGTGCCAAGGAATGGCACTGAGATTTCTCCTTGGGAGGAGACGCGTTGGAAGAGGGTTTCATCCTGTTCCCCGGTGATGTGGAAGCGGATCTGATCGTTCGGGATAATCCGGTAGTCCGTGTTTTCGGGTTTGAAAGCGGCCGAGGTAAATTCGACGGCCGGAGCGGTCGAGGCGCCAGACGCGGTAGCCGGCGGCGCGGCGAAGAGCGCCGAAGCGAAGAGCGCAGAGGATCCGACGAGGAGGATGCGGAAGCAATGTTTCATGAGGAACATGGATTGAAATTAGGTCTTCCCAAACCCGGGGTCAGCGCCCCCGGTTACAGCAAGATTGATCCGAGCAGATTGGTTGAATTGTAGCCGGGGGCGATGACCCTGGTTCGGTAGATCGCTCACTTGCGAATATGTTTTCATCGCGTGCATCAGATTAGAATCGGTAGGTGGAGCCGAGGGAGACCAACGAGCGTTTGAAGGTGGCGAAGGTGTCATTCGACGTTTGATTCGTATTGTTTAACCCGAGGGCGACGCGAAAGCGCGTCGAGGGTTGATACGCAATTTCTGCGCCAAGTCCGATGCTGTCATCGGTGCGATATTGCACCGTTCGGCTGTATTTTGAATGGCTCATGCCCGCCTGGAGCGTGTATTGCCACTGCCCGAAGACAATGTGAGTGTAGGAGAGGGCGACTCTCGTTAGAGTGTTAGTTTGCCCGTCAGGCGAGTAGCGCACTCCGCTGAAGGCATCCACCGCGAGTGTGCGCAGGAGATCGATTTTCCAAGTGAGTTCGGCGCCGCCGATCGGGCGGGTGAGGGTGTTGGTGTAGCCTCCCGTAAAATCGGCCTGGCCGAATCCGCCGTAGACACTGCCGGAGAGTTTGGCGGTGAGCTCCCCGCGCAGGCGAAGGGTGACAGTGTAGCCGCGCGTCTTCACCTCATTAGCGGTGTTGGCTGAATTGTTGGGCGTGGAATGGCCGGAAACGGCGGCGAGATTGAGGGAGAGTTCCGATCGGTTGGTGCGTTGAAATGCAAGTCCGAGGGCGATGTCGCCCCGGACGTTGTGATTAAGGTTCCTTGAATCGTACTTTTCGCTGTCGACTGTGGCGCTGCCCCGAAGCCCGAGTTTACCCGTTAACGGTAAAAATCCCTCGCTATCGAACGACGTCTCATCGGTCTGAATACGTAGCCCCAAATATTGATCTGGTGGAGCGGTTCGCTGCCAGGCTGCGTCGACGCGGTAAATCGGGACGACATTGTCGGCCTGAGGGTACGCGTAAGTGGCATCGAGGTGAAAATCGGTTTGGGCGGGAAGTTCGCCATTGATATATTCCGTGTGAGTCGCGCCGGCGTTGACGTGAAAGTCCGTGCTCGAATTCCGGCGGGCCAACGTCACATAAGGTGTCGCGAAGATATAGTAATCGGCGGGACCGTTGTTGCTGGTGGTCAGGTTTGAATCGTAGCCGAGCGCTCCGTCCACTTTGCCGGTCAGGGCCCAATCGTTCGATTCCCAAAGAGCCGCGTGGGCGAGGGGAGCGAAGGCGAGGAGGAGGGCGAGTTTGGTGCCGGAGGTGGAGCGCATTGACCTCAATGCGCTGGCTTTCATGTGAGCAAACTGAAGCGTGCTGGGGGCAGCCCGCTCCACCACGGATTCAGAGCGCGTGCCGTGCCGTTGTTTGCTACCTGCAAATCCGGTATTTGTCCGGGCCAGTCGCCCGGCAAAAGCAAACTGGCCTACATCGGAGAGGCGTGGTGCAAGCGACAGCCCTACATTGAAAGGCACCGGCTCAGCAGTGAGATCAGCAGGAGTGGGGTGGGTTGACTGGGTAGTGGAGCGCAGCATTGGGAATCAATGCGCGTTCTTGACCTTGAAAAAGGTCATCACGAGGCAGTAGCAATCCATGAAGGGACTCCAGTTCTCCAAATAGTAGAGATCTGCTTCGATGCGCTTCGTGAGGTCGGTGTCGCCGCGCAGACCTTTGATTTGCGCCCATCCCGTGATGGCGGTCCGTACTTCGTGGCGGGCGTTGTAATTCGGGATCGTGTCCTTGAATTTTTCGATCAGCTCCGGACGTTCTGGACGCGGGCCGACGAGGCTCATGTCGCCCTTCAACACATTCCAGAACTGCGGCAGTTCATCGATGTTGGTCTTGCGCATGAAGGTGCCGATCTTGAGGCGGCGGTCATCCTCCTGTTTGCACCACACGGCACCGGAGGTTTTCTCGGCGTCCATCTTCATGCTGCGGATTTTGTAGATGAAGAAGGTTCGTCCGCTGCGGCTCGTGCGGCGTTGGCGATAGATGACCGGGCCCGGGGACTCGATATAAACGAGAGCGGCAAAAACCGGAAAGATGAAGGCGCAGAGGCAGAGGCCGACCACGGCACCGACGATATCCATGGCGCGTTTGAACACGCGGTTAATGGTCCGGTCCAAAGGTAATTCGCGCACGCTGAGCAGCGGGATACCGCTCATGGAGTTCACTTGCAGTCCGGAATGCAGCGCGGGAAAATATTCCGGCACCAACTGGAAGTTGATCATTTCGCGTTGGCAAAAGGTGATCAGGTGTTGGATCTCCCGCGAGGAACACGAGACATCGGCCAGGATAATCGAGGTAGCATTGCACTCTTTAATCAGGCGGGGCAGGGCAGAGTAATCTCCGAGCACGGCGACCTCAGTCGGCGGGCGGGCCATGAAGTGTCCGCCGGGCATCGGGACGCAGCCGATGATTTCCTGGAGCTGAGCCAGATCACGGCGCATCGCAAAACGGAGGTGAGCGGCGCGATCATTCCAACCGACCACGATCACGCGGGAGCTGGCTGCTTCCTTCACGCTCGGGCGAATCATGACGAGAAACGTGACGAGGCGCCAGAGGACAAAGAAGGAGGCGAGCGTAAACATGCTGTAACCCACCCCGAGCCGCGGGGCGAAATCGGTTACGTGGAACAAGCCGATGAAGGCCCAGTTGATCACGGACCAGATGAAGACAGCCTTGATCGCATTCTTGAGCCAGCGCTGCACGCGATAGAGATTCGTGGATTCGTAGGTCTTAAAGAGGAGCAAGAGCCAGACGAACATTGCTCCGCCGCCGGCACTCCAGCCCAGCATGGTGAAGAGTTCCCGCGTCAAGGGGTTGGCGGAACTGCCAATGAATGACCCGACGCGCTGCCACTCGCGAAATTGCAGACTCGTAAAAACGGCGGCGCAGGAGACCAGCCAGTCACCGAGCATAACGATCCCCGTCAGCATGAATAGAAATTCACGCGGGTTCGCCCGCCGATCTGCATCGACTGCCGGTGCGATACCTCCGGCTACGCCCTCCGTAACCGGGCGCTCGACTTTTTGACCAGCCTTAGCCGCAGACGGAAACTGTAATAGGCTGGCGGCTGCGATGCCGTCGCCTGGAGAGTTTGTCCCAGTTACTAATGTTGCCCTCATGGTAGTTTGATTTTTCACGAGCTTGAATCATTTCCGGTTCAAGCATTCCGGTGGGGCATGGACTGTAATTTCTGGGTAACATAGAAAGTGCTCTGGTCAGTGCTTGCACATTCGGTGCCAGTCAAGCTGCTTGTCGCATGAAAAGATTTTAACGTAATCGTGACGGGTAAATTTAATTTATTCATAGGTTGGAGAAGAAATTGTGGAACAAAGTTTCGGATTTTAAATGGAGGGTCCATTCGCGGACTAGGATATTCCCCTCATTTTGGGCGCCGCTTCGCGCTGATACGGTTGATGAAATTTCGAATGCATTTTCTGGGGGTTTTCACTTAGCAATATGCAAGGTATGTTTGCCTCAAAGCGGACGTTTTGGCGGTGATTTGTTTTTTCATCGCCACGTGTTTGGAGGCATTAGAATTTTGGGTTGTTTTAGAATTGAGTTTATTTTCCAGCGCTAAATTTCGGGGAAAATTGTCCCGCGGTATAAGGTACAAGGGTTGCTGAGTAATTGTTCGCGGCAGAAAATGAAGCGCGTTCATGAGCTACGATTAATTTTATCATCTATTTGCGTGGAGTCGGGAGTGATTACCTATATTTTTCTGAGTGATAGACGGGTTTTTAATCGGGCGTTTTGTATGACAAGTGGTTATGTTCGGTAAGTGAGTTTCTTGCTTGGACTCCAAGATAAAAGCCGGACAGACTAGGATGATATCAGGTGGCGCGTGAATGCGCATGGGGTGATCGCCCCAATGGGATTCTTTATGTTCTCAGATTACGCATTTTCATGGTGCACGGCGAAGAACGGAGGACGGGGTGAGAAACTAATGCACGGAAATCGAAGAATTAATGCGGAGGCGCTCAGTGTTGCTTCTCGCGAAGGAAGCGAAGGGATCAAAGGTCGAGTGGGAAGGTTTGCCCACGGAATACACGGAAGGGATGGCGTGTAGCGGATGGGTCACCACAGACGCGGCACTGCAGCGGGGGGAGATGATCAGCGAAGGTGGCGCACTCGTCGCGCCACAGATTCCGACGAGGCTCGGCGAGCGCGCCAACCGACGGAAGATTCTAGGCGTGTAGGCGGGGGCATCACGCGCAGGGTTTCAGTTTTCACGCGTACGCTTGGCGTGCTCGTCACGTCATGGTGCGATCGTTGCCACAAAAATAGGGCCACCGATCCGGAAGGCATGCCGCAAGTGATCGCCCTACACCGGACGGATAAGGGTAAGCCACGGTGGGATCATCCCGCTGGCTTCGGCTCTCGCACGGTATGTCTCGCGGGGTGAGGGCACCCCGCCCACAAAATCGGCACTCCTGAGGAGTGCCGTGAAACTTACCGGACTAATTTATCGGACTAATACCGGCTCAGGCGAGCAGGCGCTTGAGGTATTCGCCGTAGGAGGACTTGCCGAGTTTCTTGATATTGGCCTCAAGGCCGGCGCGATCGATCCATTTTTGTTTGTAGGCGATCTCTTCCAAGCAGGCGATCTTCAGGCCGGTGCGGTTTTCCAGGACGTGGACAAACTGTGCGGCCTCGATCAGGGAATCGTGCGTGCCGGTGTCGAGCCACGCGGTGCCACGGCCGAGGAGTTCGACGTGCAGCTTGCTGCGCTCAAGGTAGAGCCGGTTCAAATCTGTGATCTCCAGTTCACCCCGCGGTGAGGGCTTCAGGTCGCGCGCCAATTGGACGACTTCCTGGTCGTAGAAATAAAGTCCGGGCACGGCGTAATTGGATTTGGGCTGCGCGGGTTTCTCCTCAAGGGAGAGTACGCGGCCGTCTGGGGCGAATTCGACCACGCCGTAAGACGTGGGGTTGGCGACGTGATAGCCGAAGATCGTGGAGCCGTCGGTCCGTGCCCCGGCGTCGGCGAGGGACTGCACAAAATCGGCGCCGTAGAAAAGA
Organism: Verrucomicrobiota bacterium; assembly: GCA_025362555.1. Classification (GTDB taxonomy): domain Bacteria; phylum Verrucomicrobiota; class Verrucomicrobiia; order Opitutales; family Opitutaceae; genus Lacunisphaera. The sequence continues at coordinate 14,670 of JANYFP010000346.1, read as the reverse complement.
TTGTCCCCGAGGACGAGAGCGGAAGGCTCGTGGCCGGTGAGGAAATCGGTCGCCGCTGCAATATGAAAGGCCTGGGCGAGACCGTCGGGGCTGGGTTGCTCGGCGTAGCTGAATTTGAGGCCGAGGTTGGCGCCGTCACCGAGGAGTTTGCGGAAAAGGGGCAGATCTTGGGGCGTGGAAATGATCAGCACTTCGCGAATGCCGGCGAGCATCAGCACGGACAGCGGATAATAAATCATCGGCTTGTCGTAGACCGGCATGAGCTGCTTGCTCACGGCGATGGTCAGGGGATAGAGCCGGGTGCCGGAGCCGCCGGCGAGGATGATGCCTTTTCGATTCATGGGATTTTGGGAATGGGGCGGATCAGACCGATGGGACCGATCTGGGGGATGGGATAATGCGCTTTTACTTTCCGGTGCCGAGGCGTTCGCGGGAGTATTTTTTGGCGGTGATGTCGGCGGCCCAGGCGCGATTTTTGAGGTACCAGTCCACGGTTTTGGCAATGCCGGTGGTGAAATTCTCGCGGGGCGCCCAGGCGAATTCCCGCTGGAGTTTCGCGCAGTCGATGGCGTAGCGGCGGTCGTGGCCGGGGCGGTCGGCGACGTAGGTGATCTGCGAATTGTACGGTTTGCCGTCGGCGCGCGGGGACTTTTGGTCGAGGAGGGCGCAGATCGTCTGGACGATTTCGATGTTCGGTTTTTCGTTCAGGCCGCCGATATTGTAGGTCTCGCCGAGCCGGCCTTTTTGCAGCACCAGCCAGATGGCGGCGGCGTGGTCTTCCACGTAGAGCCAGTCGCGGATTTGCTGGCCGTCACCGTAGACCGGGAGCGGTTTGCCTTCGAGGGCGTTGAGAATGACCAACGGAATCAGCTTCTCGGGAAAGTGGAACGGGCCGTAGTTGTTCGAGCAGTTGGTCGTCAGCGTCGGGAAATGGTACGTGTGCTGGAAGGAGCGGACCAAGTGGTCGCTGGAGGCTTTCGACGCGGCGTACGGGGAGTTCGGGGCGAAGGGGGTTTCTTCCGTGAACGCGGGATCGGTGGCGTTGAGGGTGCCGTAAACTTCGTCGGTCGAGACGTGGAGAAACCGGAAGTTGGCTTTTTTCGGCTCGGACAATTTTGACCAGTAGAGCCGGGAGGAATTGAGGAGGCGGAGGGTGCCGACGACGTTGGTCTGGATGAACGGCTCGGGCGAATCGATGGAGCGGTCGACGTGGGATTCGGCGGCGAAATTCACGACGGCATCGATCGCGTGCTCGGCGAGCAGTTTTGTGATGAGCGCGGCATCGCCGATGTCGCCGTGGGCGAAAACGTAGCGAGGGTCACCGGCGAGGTCGGTGAGGTTGGCGGGATTGCCGGCGTAGGTGAGGGCGTCGAGGTTGACGAGTTTGGTGAGCGGCGAATTCTTTTCGCTGAGCCGCTGCCGAATGAAATTGGAGCCGATAAAACCGCAGCCGCCGGTGACGAGTAAGTTCATTTAAGAGGTGTAAGAGGTGTCGGAGGTGTAAGAAGAGTAAGGCTGACTGGACGGAGTGGTGGGTGGTTAGTCGCGGAGGGTGCGGAGCAGGGCGTTGAGCATTTTGGAGACTTCGGTGTAGAGCGATTCCAAAGCGGTATAATCAGGTAGTGGGAGAAGGCTGAGATCGTGGGCGAGAAGTAAAAGATAGCGCGTTTCCTCGGTGGAGCCGCGGGCGATGATGAGAAATTGACGAAACTCGGCCCCGGAACTGCGCCCTTTCCCTTCGGCGATATTGGTCGGCACCGACGCGGACGCTCGGCATAGCTGATCGGTAATGCGGAATCGCTCGTCCGTCGGAAAAAGTTTGGTCACCCCATATACTTTCAGCACCGCTTCATGGGCCTTTTGCCAGACGACCAAGTTCCTCCAGCTTTCATAGTCATTCATCGTGCTTACTCCTCTTCCAGGTCTTACACCAATTGCACTTTGCAATTACACCGTGGGTCGGTGGCGCGCTCGTCGCGCCACGTTGCGAGGGCAAGCTCGCAACCTATCTCGGAAATGCGCAAAAGCATCGGGCGATTGGTATTACTCCTCCTATTCTTCTTACTCCTCATACTCTTCTTAAAGACACGCGCGGACCCAGCGGCGCAGGTCGCGTTCGACGGCTTCGTGGACTTCGGTGAGCTTGATGCCGGCGGCGGCGAGCTTGGTGGAGTTCATGACGCAATTGGAGCGGGGCGCCTTGGCGGCGGTTTGCATGAACTGGGTTTCGTCTTTGAAGAACTGAAAGTTTTTATCCGATACGCCGCATTTCTTGATGAGTGCCACGACTTCGTGCGTGGTAACTTCACCGGGATTAGTCACATTATAGATGCCGAAGGGAACGCGTTTTTCCCAGCAGGCGAAGGTGCCGGCGACGAATTCCTCGAGCTGCGAGATGGAATTGGTGGCTTCGAGCAGCGTGTTATAACGCAGGAGCTTCGTCAGGTAATTGCGCGGATTGTCGATCTGGTTAAACGGAATGCGCAGGCGCCAGATAAACGCGTTGGGAAAGCTGGAGAGCACTTCTTCGCCCAGAGCCTTCGTGCCGGAGTAAAAGCTGCAGTTGTTGGTCCGGAAGGAGAAATTGGGGACGTCGGTTTCGGTGAAACCCGTGCCATCGGGGCGGGCGCCGGTGTAAATGCAGCCGGAAGAAACATGGCCCCACGGTACGCCCGCGTCGACACAGGCTTGGGCGATCACGCCGGGCAGAACGGCATTACCCATGACGCAATCGGCTTTGTGGAGCTCGCAGGCATCGACGTTGGGCTTGCCGGTGTACCCCGCCGCGTTGATCAAAAACTCGGGTTTCTCGCGGCGTAGGAACTCGGTGAGGACGGCTTGATTCGTGTAATCGAATTCGGACCGCCGCAGGTTGCGGAAGGGAATGCCTTTGCGCTGCAGCAGGGCTTGATACGCCGCGCCCACATAACCGGAACCGCCGAGAAGAATGATCATAGGAGTGAGTGTGATATGTCGCCTAAATGGACGACAACAAGCTGTTTTTCAGGGGCTTGGTCGGTCGGTCAGAGGAGATGGCACGGCGTATTGTGGCTGCGCGTGGGACGGTTCACCACAGAAGACATGGAATACACAGAAAACTCGGCGAAGCAGAACGGGTTATGTCACAATAAAACACCCTCACTCAATACACGCAAAGGCGGATAGAAATACGGCTGAGGGAAATTTAACGCGGATAACGCTGAGCACAAAATTAGAATGATTCTAGGTCGGTCTACTCCGCGTTAAAAATAGCAGGTAGCTTCGAAGAATAGAGGTCAGGAGCGTTTGCGGTAGTCGCCGCGACTGAAATACTTTTCCAGCCAAACATAGGCGCAGATAAAGAAATACCGGCTGCCCATTTCACTGATTTTGAGCTTGGCCACGCCGTGTTTCCGATTCTGCCAGGAGATTGGCATCACGGTCCACGTGTAGCCGCGCACGATGGCTTTCAGGGGCATTTCCACCGTGAGATTAAAGTGCGGCGCCAGAAATGGCCGGCAGCCCTCGATGACGATTCGGCGGTAGGCTTTGAAGGCGTTCGTCGTGTCGTTGAGGGGAATATTGAATCCGATCCGCACGAAAAAATTGGCGACGCGATTCACGAAGAGCTTCACCCGTGGATAATCGATGACTTTGCCCCCTTTCACGAAGCGGCTGCCGAAAACACAATCCCAGCCTTCGCACAGCAACCGCCAGTAGCGGACGGCATCCTCTGGCGAATCCGATGCGTCCGCCATCATGATGGTGCAGGCGTCGCCCTTCATTTGCTTCAGCCCAAAAATCACTGCGCGACCAAACCCATTTGCGCCCTTGTTTTGCACGGGAGCCAACGTGGGGATGCTGAGTTTGAGTTCCTGCAGCACGGCCCACGTGCCGTCCTTGCTGCCGTCATCGACAACGACGATTTCGTGGGGAATGTTTTCCCGCACCATCGCCGCATAAATATCCCGCACGGTGGGCGGCAGTGATTCCTCCTCGTTGTGCGCTGGAATGACGATGCTGTACAGGGTCAGCGGTGAGGGGAAGGGGATGCTCGAACGCATAGGAATCGTAACCTTTAACCTCAGGCGGCCGGCTTGCGTGCCACGACGAGAAATTGTTTGCCGCGCAACCGCCAAAACCAGGGGAGCGTAATGTAGAGGCGTACAAAAAACATCGGGTACTCGGGCGCAGCCACCATCGTGAATGGGAGAAACCGCGGCGTGAGCACGTCGATTTGGTAACCTTCCACTTCCATTGCCTCGCCGAGTGACGTTTCCGTCAGGTAGACGTGGTGATCATAAAAATCCCAATATTCCCCGTGGAGGTATTTGATGTTTGGCCCGATCGCAATCAATCGGCCGCCCGGTTTCAAGCAGCGCATCGCCTGGCGCAGGGTCCGGTTCAAACATTCCTTGTCGGGCAGATGCTCGAAAAAATTGCTGGTGAAAACGATATCAAGGCTGTTGTCCGGCAGCGGCCACGCGGCCGAACAGTCCTGATGCAAAAATTCAATGTTCTTGGCGAGGTGGCCGGGAGCATCCGGGTTGAGATCCATCGCGAATTTGCGCGCGGCCGGGATATTGTTGATGAATTCGCCGTAACCGCAGCCCAGATCGAGCACAGTGGCCGTTGGCGCCACCCAGCGGTTGAAGAATTCCCGCGTCAGAACTTCCCAGACTTTGTTCCGGTAGGCGGCGGTGCGGATGAAGCGCCGGTGGTAGATCTTTGAAAGTTCCTGCTGGGTACTAGCCATGTGAGGCGGCGAGAAAGTCAGAGCGGCGCGGACAGGTCAAGCCAGCCCGGGTGTTGATCCGCGTGTTGGGCAATTTCTTCCAAAATCGCCGTGGTTTTCAGGGTCGGTTGCCAGGGCCAGAGCCGACTGGCCTTGGTGGAATCGAGGACGATCCACGCAATGTCAAACGGTCGCATGGTGCCGTCGGACACGACTTGGTGCGGGCCGAAACGTTGCGCGCACCACTCGCTGAGTTGTTTGAGCGACATGGCGGACGCGGCGCCACCGGAGACGTTCGCGATGCGGTCGGTCGCGGCGATTTTTGGCGCGGCCATTTGTTTTTCCAGCAGCGGAATTAAATCGCGCGGGTGAAGACAGTCGCGGACTTGGTGGCCGTGGCCGCCGAAGCCGAGGTATTTCAGCGGACGCTTCTGACGCCACGCATTGATCCAGTAAGCGAAGATCCCTTGGTCGGCGCGGCCGAATTGGCCGGCCCCGGCGAGGACGCCGCAGCGGTTGACAAAAACGGGAAAGCCAAACGTCTCGCCGTATTCGAGCGCGAGGGCTTCGGAGGCGAGTTTGGTTGAACCGTAGAGTGAAATCGGCGCAGTCGTGGCGAACGATTCGTCGAGGCCGGCGGCGCTCACGCCGTGGGGAAGTGCGGCATCCGTGGCCGGCGCGAAGGCGTCATTGACGGCGACCACCTTGAGGTTCGCGAGTGGTGCGATGGAATAAACGCGGCTGGTGGAAAGCAAAATGAAGCCCGCTTTGTGGGTCTTGCAGTATTCGAGGAGATTGATGGTTCCGCCGAGATTGTGTTCCACGAGCTGACGCGAACTGGTTTTGCCATCGACGCCGGCGAGGACACTGGGGTTGGCGGCGGCATCGATGACGAAATCGACGGCGGGCAAAGTTTCGAGGTCGCTCGCCGCGCGCAGGTCGGCGTGAAACAATTTCACTCCGAGCGCCTTCAGCTCCGCGCGATTGCTCTCACTGCCGGGACGGATGAAATTATCGAAGCCGTAAAGCTGGTGGCCGCGACCGGAGGCGAGGAGCGACTTGGCCAGGGTGCTGCCGACGAAGCCGCAGATACCGGAAATCAGGATGCGCATGGGAGGCGAGCGAAGCAGACGCCACCGGCGAGGTGAAGCGGGAAATGCGACGTGACCGGAGAGCAGAAATTTAAGGACACCATTTTGGGGACATTAGAACTAACCACATACGAAGAATTGCTCTATTTGCGTGGTTGGAAGAAAAAATAGATCTGCGCGATTAGGGCGACCGACCAGGGCGATGTTCCATCCGATCAGGAAGCGCCTCGTAAAAGCCGCGCTCGATAAACGGTGCGAGTAATTGAAACCAATAGACGCGGAGAAGTGATCGAGTCTCGGAGAATGAAAGCATTAACTGAGTAGCGGGGAAAGGCGTTCAATCTTGGGAGGCGGGTTCATGGAAGGGGGACGGCAAGACATGTTTTTCGTTTACGAAAAACGCTTTTAGCCCAGTCGATTTATTTACGCTGAGAGCGTTTTTCCGCTATTATGGAACATGGAAGCGCCCGATCATAACATTTCTCTGCGCCGGTTCACCAAGGATATTATGCTTGGTACTCGGGTCACCCGCGCCGATGCGGCTGTTATTGAAAAGCGGGCCAGCGAGGCTTGCTTGTCGAAAGCTGAATTTTTGCGCCAAGCCGCAGTCAATTGTGAGGTTAGAACTCGGGTCATCGTTCCCCAGATCAATAATACCGACTGGATCGAGATGGCTCGGATTGGGGCGGTCATTCGTCATTACTGGACCGCCCGCGTGGAGTACCCCGCATCCTTTGCCTCGGCCATCACCAGTTGGTACGACGACCGTATGCATGGCCGACCCTGCAACCACCAGGAAATCGCCGCCGGCCCGTTTTCGCCCCAGGCCCAGTTCTGCAGCATTGAGAAGGCCGACAGCCCGATCGTCGGAGTGCAGTCAAAGACAATTGCCCCCGGTGTAGCCTCGGTTCGCCTATAGTCAGGCGGGCGTCGATAATTGTCCGCTCTAGGGTTTGGCGAAGGCTGATCCCGCCCGTTACTTTCCGCCCGGATTTTCGGGGCGAAGCCATGTCCACCCCGAAGCTCAATACATTGAAACATTATCTAGGTACCAAGTGTGTTTACCCGTCACCAATGCACCTCCATCGATGTAGAAATAGAGATAGTTGACGCGATCCCGGTTAAATTCGGCCAGGGGCAATTCCACCGTTCGATAGCCGGCGGCATTTTTCAGCGCAAAGCTCGCAACGCCGGTACCACTGCTGGCGCCGACCCCGTTATTCGACCAATCGAAATAAATCTTTTTACCTGCATCCGCAGCGGAATTCGCGGCATCCTCCTTGAATCTCAGCGAGAGAGTTGAATACCGGCTGAAGTCCCGTGGCTGGGGGAAATTCAACTTGATAGCATTGCTCCATCTGGAAGTACCGTCGTCCGTGTAAGTCCACCTCAACCCAAACTGACCTGAATCCGCATTCAAGTCGTCCGCCTGAACGACTGAATGGGGACTGCCCGACCAATTGCCGGCACCGTACTGTTCCATGTCATCCAAGTTCCCGCTGGAATCGGTAACCGCGATAATATTGTCGATGTAGAAGACATGTGACCCCGCCTGGATAACATTTCCGTCCACGTAGAAAGTGAGCGAGGTCATTTTGTCCCGGGGGAATTCCCTAAGATCAAGCGAGATGGTCCGGTAACCCGCCTCATGGGTCAGCGGAAACTTGGCCGCCGCGTAGCCTCCGCCGACATCCACTCCATTGTTCCCCCAGGTGAAATACACCGGCTTGCTCGTGTCAGAAATCGGGTTGGCCCCATCCTCTTTAAACCGCAGCTCAATGGATGATACTGCACTCCAGTCCTGGGCGGCCGGAAACGTCAGCCGGATGTTATTGGACCAGCGATCAACATCATTGTCCGAATAACTCCACTTAAGTGCACCTATTCCGGTATCGGCATTCGTCAGATCCCGACTCACCGCAGAACGACTGCCTCCGCTCCAGCCCTGCGCGCTGAGTTCAAAATCAGCCACGACCGTTCGATTGGCATTAATGAAAACCGTCGAGCTCGAGTTGGTGGCAATATTGTAGGTAACATTGGTCGCCACCGTCAGGATCGCCGTCTTGCGACCAACGATGAGGGGATTTCGCGGCGATACTACTATACCGGCTGAGGACTGGCCGGCCGGAATCTGTACGGAACCAGCCAAGGCACCGTAATCAGTCCCATTGATTGCAGTTCCACCGATCGTATAAAATACCGTCAGCGCGGCAGCCGTACTGCCGGTTCGCGTGACCGTAAACAGACCGGACTGCAGTGGAGCGGTCACCGCCGAGGGACCAGAGGCCTTGATTGAGATCACGGGATCAGCCAGCACGGCGGCCGCGCCGGGCGTCAATTGCAGCACCACGACCTCGTCCGGTACGTTGACCGTAAGTGTTCGCGTTATGCCGTAGGTCGCAATCGGCGTGGCAGATTGCAAATTGTAGAGTGCGGCTGAGGTGATTGAGATGTTGAAAGCCAGACTGACCGGCACGGTTGGATTGGTGATGTCCAGGTGGAGGGTGGAATCATAGCTCGGCACTTCCTGCCATAGCAGCAGATAGAAAGTCCCGTCGCTTTTCTGGAGCAGCACGTGGTGAACACTGGATGCACCGCCACTAATGGTGTAATCCAGCACACCCGGGGAAAAAGTAGCGGGCGAAACCCAGCTTGCCCGGGATGCATTCCAAGTCGATTCCCCCAGCAAACTGACCAGATTTTTCACCGTGGTGTAGGCCGGCTTGTAGCCAAAGGCGCTGTCCAGGAGACCATACTTGGTGGATCCAGCCTTATCTACCATTTCATAGAGGTAGGTTTGGGCTATCCCCAGGCGGAAGTATTCCGCATAGGTCCTGGGTATATATTTCGCAGCAGCAGGATCGGAGATGCCCGTGCTCACATTGCCACCCTGATATCCGGTCTCGGAGGCGATCAAGGTCATCACACCTGAATTTGGTGAGGCCATCAGCTCCGCGGAAGGCATGACATAAGATGTCAGCAAGCCACCCGTGGGCATCTGCTGGGCAGGATAGCTGTGCATGGCGATTACATCGGCGGCGACTCCCCGCAAGTAGACCGAATTGGCGGGATTGGACATGGCGGGAGACAAAACGGTTTTCGCCACGGTGGCCGGGTCCGAAGACATGGCATTAAACAAATCCTGCTGGAAGGTGAGCGTGGCCGGATAACTTTGCGCGGCGGCGTTATCCGTCAGGGAAAGATAGGAGCGAGTTGTCCCATCAGGTTCGTTAAGACCCTCGATCGACTCGAACATCGCACCCTTCATCAAGTCGCGGTATTGAATCGGGGTGATTAAAGTCGAATCGCAGATGATATTTACCCGGGTGCCGTAATTCGCATACAAGCTCGTTAGTCGCGTCAATAGGGTGGCCGTGGAGCTTGGCTTAACATTGCTCCGAAAATGCCTGAGTCCCAGCCCACCGATGAGCGGCTCGTTGTAGACTGGCGCCGAGATTTCAAGGTGTAGATTGATACCCATCGAATCCACGAAATCGTCAGCGTGGCGCGCGATTTCCGCCGCGCCGAGATGACACCACGCTGCCAAGCTGATCAGGAGTGAGTACCAAAATATTTTTGTGCTTTTCGATTCGTCCATATTGCCGGAATGAATCGTCCCATTGTCGAGCGTCGCAAGCGGGAAGGCCTCGAGGCGTACTTATAACACCCCATTTACCACCCGGAAGATTCCTGATCCGGGATTGTTGCGGATTGCGGCAGTTCGCGACCGATCTAGTTCAATCTATGGTTCGGTTCGGATAACAATCGTGACCGGCAGTTGCTGAACCCGGCGGATTCGGTACTGATTGTCACAATCGACGAGAAGGAATATTTGCGCCCCGGTTTGTTGCTGGAGCAGGTGTTTCCTGAGGTGCGGATGCAGATGGTGAGTTCCCAAATAAATCCCGCGGCAGTTGCTCGGGCGGGCGAATTCGGTCGAAGCGACGAATACATCTACTTCTTTAAATTTGGCCGCGCGGGACCAACGCGAACGAAACTAAGTCGAGAATGGGTTGCTTCGAAGGGACGCACTCACAACGGCGATGGGACCTGCTCAGGCGGTCGGGGAAAAAGGGATCGCGACGGCATGATTCACCTGGTGGTTTTTGCCCAATTTATGTGGACCCTGTTGGGCCGAAAATCGCGAAAATAGGGGAAGTCCTTCCTGAAAATGTATAGGAGCCCGCGAAAGTTGATGGGACTTACGCTGTGTTACCGATGCGGCAAGATAGTTCTGAAGGACGGTGGCAATGGAAACCGTCCGTCTTGCGGGCTAGACTCGCCCAAGGGCGTGTAAGAATTACTGGCTCGGTCGAGAAGGGGTTCACAGTCTCAACATTAAAACCGGGAGAATACAAAAAGATCCTCAATGGAGAGGTAGCGGTTTTGGAGTATGAGGCAGACGGATCCACTGTCGTTGAAAAGGGACAAGGCGATGCAGATTCAGTTCGCGCCATTCCCTCGACGCAGTGGAGGATAGGCGGTGGCAATTGTTGGCATGATAGAGATTTTAGCCACAGCCGAAAATTCGTTAAGGCCTACTTGGGTAAATCTACCAAAACGTGAACCACGGAATACCTTCACGGAAAACACAGAAGTACAGGGTTGTCTCGCGAAGGAGGCGACGGGTGCGCCGGGAAGGCAGTGCGGAGTTCCGACCTTCGCAACCTTAGCCCCATTCGCGGGACCATGTTTTGCCCAATCCGGGCTACTTACTGCGCCTGTTTAGCGACTTTGAACTCCGTGGGCTTTTGGCCCTTGGGCAAGGCGAGCAAATCGTAGTCCTGAAAACCACTGATCGCGACACTGACAAATTCGCCAACGGGTAATTTGTTCGATACGTAAACGCGGCCGTCGATGTCAGGTGCATCGGCTTCGCCGCGGGCGACACCGGGCTCTTCGACCAGGACTTTCAAGGTCTGACCGACATGGCTCTTGCTGACTTCGGCGGCGATTTCTTTTTGCAGCGCCATCGTCTGGTGCCACCGGGCTTCTTTGACTTTGGCAGGAATCTGGTCGGGCATTTTTGCACCGCGCGTGCCCTCTTCCTGAGAGTAGCGGAAAACGCCGAGACGCTCGAACTTGGTTTCCTTGATGAACTCGCAGAGTTCGGCGACATCAGCCTCGGTCTCGCCGGGGAAACCGACGATGAAAGTGGTGCGAATGGCGATCCCCGGGATGCCGGCGCGGATCCGTTTGAGCAGATTCCTGATGTAGTCGCCGCTCGTTTCACGCTGCATGCGCTCGAGCATGTTGTCGCTGATGTGTTGGAGCGGAATGTCGATGTAGCGGGCGACCTTCGGGCACTCGGCGATCGTCTTGATGAGCTCGTCGCTCCAGTGGGCCGGATGAGTGTAGAGCAGGCGAATCCAGAAATCGCCCTCGATGGCGTTCAATTCACGGAGCAACGTGGTGAGCGCGCTGCCGCGGGAGGAATCAACCGGAGTGCGCGGGTTCGGGCGCTGTTCCCAGGTGTCCATGCCGAAGAAAGTCGTGTCCTGGGAAATCAGGTTGAGCTCTTTGACGCCGTCTTTGACGAGTTGGCGGGCCTCTCTGACCACGCTTTCAATCGTGCGGCTGCGGTGACGACCGCGGATTTGCGGGATGATGCAGAAAGTGCAGGGGTGGTTGCAGCCTTCAGCGATCTTGATATACGCAAAATGTTTCGGTGTGAGGCGGAAACGGGGCGTGTCGTAGTCCGGAATATAGGTGGACTTGCCTTCGATGAAGTTGGCCGGGGCCTCATTTTTACCGCGGGCTTTGGCGTAAATTTCCTCAATGATGGGCGCAACTTTCGTGATCTGGTCGAGGCCGATGAAGGCGTCGACTTCATCGTGCAGTGACGACGAGAGATCCTTGGAGAAACGTTGGGACATGCAGCCCGCGACGATGAGTTTCTGCTCCTTGCGGCGCTTGGTCATGCCCCGGCTCTGGTGGACTTCCAGAATATGGCCGAGCGATTCCTCCTTGGAGGAGTCGATGAAAGAGCACGTGTTGACGATGACCACGTCGGCCTTTTCCGCCTCGGGAATCACGACCATGCCCGCTTGGTGCAAATGGCCGATCATGATCTCGCTATCGACGAGATTTTTGGCGCATCCGAGGGAAATGAGGCTGACTTTGATCATGATTCAGAGAGGTGAAGGCGGCTGGCGTGCGAACGCCGGCCCACAGGTCTTGGCGGAGTAAATCCCGATGGAAGGGCTCGGTACGGTGGTTTGTTGACTGCAAACCCAGTATTTGTCCGAGCCGGTCGCCCGGCAAATCGATGCAGACAAAAAACGGCGGTCAGAGACCGCCGCTAAATTGAGTTCCGCTATGACGAGCAGATTACTTCTTGCCGATAGCCGCTTTGACGCGGGCTTTCTTGCGTTTCAGGTAGGCAACGCGGCGTTTCTTTTTGATGTGTTTATTGAATTGTTGTCCCATATTTTTTGCAGGTAAGAGGAGAGTTGTTCAAAATCGCGCGCGGGAGTCAAGCGTGCCGGTAAATTCAATAGCGGGGCATACCCGGTTCGACTGTTTCCGCCCAAGCGTCGATGCCGCCGGCGATGTTGGAAACCAGGGTGAATTGGTTGGCTCGCAGGAACTGGGTGACCCGCATACTGCGTCCGCCGTGGTGGCAAAGGACGAGGATTTGCCGGTCGTGGGGCAATTCGGCCAGGCGCTCGGGGATTTTTCCCATGGGAATAGGCACGCTACCTTCAACGTGGCAAAAGGCGTACTCGTGGGGCTCGCGCACGTCCAGCAGGACGTTGCCCGGCAGCTTGGCCAAACGCGCGGCTTCCGTAATGGTGATTTCTAATGGAGCTTCCATGTGTGAGTGAGCGATTTAACTAGAATGTCACGGGGCCGAGCGCAAGACCAGTTCGCCATTGACGCAGGCCGTGGCGACCAAATCGTGGCGGCATGGCTGAACGTTTTGTAGTAATCATGGCTGGTGGCCGCGGTGAGCGGTTCTGGCCGCAAAGTCGTCTCGCGACGCCCAAACACTTACTGCCGATCGTCGGTGACAAGACGATGCTGGCGCAAACCGTTGACCGGGTGGTCGGCGTGGTGCCGCGCGCAAATGTTTTCGTGATCACGACCCAGGCCCAACTTAAGGGCTGCCAGGCGGCGTGTCCGGATTTGCCGGCGGGCAATATTGTCGCCGAGCCGATGGGCCGTGATACGGCCGCCGCGACCGGATTGGCCTTACTTTTGGTCAAACAGCGCAGCCCCAATGCGGCGTTCGCCATGTTGCCTGCTGATCACGTGATTCATGATGTGGCGGAGTATCAGAAGTTGCTCAGCGTGGCTTTTGAAGCGGCGGAAGCGGCGGACGTGCTGGTGACGCTCGGCATCAAACCGGCGGAAGCGGCGACTGGGTTTGGTTACATTCAGCAAGCCGGTCCGTGGAAGGAAATCTCGGGCCGGGCCGTGATGGCGGTGAAGCGTTTTGTGGAGAAACCTGATTTGGAAACGGCCAAAGCGTATCTCGCTTCAGGAGAATATTTCTGGAACGCCGGCATGTTTGTCTGGCGCGTGCCCGTCGTGGAAAACGCGTTCAAAGCCCACGCGGCTGATCTTTATGCGGGCTTGGCCAAGCTTGAGGCGGCGGCCAAAGCGACCGGTGACTGGACGGCGGCGCTGGCGCAATTGTATCCGACATTGCCCAAGATTTCCGTGGACTACGCGTTGATGGAAAAATCGACCAATGTGGTCGTGGTGCCGGCGACGTTTGATTGGGATGACGTCGGGGCCTGGCCCGCAATCGCAAAACATTTTACGCCGGATGCCAGCGGTAATGTGTTGCGCGGGGTGGCGATGGTGGAAGACGGAAAAGATAATATTGTCGTCAGCGACGACGGTCATCTCACCGCGGTCGTGGGCCTGAGCGATCTGATCGTAGTACACACGCCAGAGGCAACGCTCGTGGTGCACAAAGACCGGGCGCAGGATATCAAAGCCCTGCTCAAGCGGCTCGCTGATGATCCGGCGAAGAAAAAATTTCTGTGAGCGATGCGCTGTCTCGGCATTGATTACGGCACCAAGCGCGTCGGTCTCGCCCACGGGGATGAGATTGGCGTCGCCACGCCGTTGCCTGCGTTGATCGATCCTGATCCGGCGGTGCGGTGGGTGAAACTGGGCGAACTCATCAAGCAACGTCGCATTACGGATCTGGTGCTCGGTTATCCGTACAACATGGATGGTTCAGTTGGTTTCAAAGCGAAGGAAGTCGATGCCTTCGCGGCGAAATTGAAAGCAGCGCATGGCTTGCCGGTGCACTTGGTGGATGAAACGCTCACGAGTTACGCGGCGGAATCGACGATTGCGAAGAAATCGCGGCGAGACGTGCGCGATTCCGGATTGGTTGATTCGAGAGCGGCGTGTTTGATTTTGCAGGATTACCTGGATCAAAAAATCCCACCGACGATCCCGGGCGTCGAATAAGGCACTACGGAAAATACGGGGACTTTTTAACCATTCATGGTTAAAAACCTTTCAGGTTCCTCGCTGTTTTCGATGGGTGGAGGTGCGGAGAGCAACCGAAACGAACTCCAATCAATCAAGGCAGGTTTACCGCTAATGAGTTTCGCCAATAGGCGAAGCCGCACTTTCAAGGATTCATCCATTGATGAAACCAATTGGCGGTTTAACCCTCCGGGGCTTTGGGTAGGTGTTCGCCTTTACGCACCGGAAGTAGCGAGAAACCAGATTTCACTCATCATGATCTTAAATTCCGCAGTCGGTTAACCGCTCATTTTCTCTAATCGGCGGTGATGGAGGTAATACAGGATTTCGCGCAGAGATTCTTTGTGACCTGATCAGGTCGAACTCTTTTTTGATTCAGTGCTTTCTGGATTTCTTGATTAGCGTCAATTA
>JANYFP010000032.1 GCA_025362555.1 Verrucomicrobiota bacterium | reverse complement strand
GCCAGCCGGAATCGTCGTCGCCGTGGCGGCGTGATCCGAGCCATCGTACGTTGCCGCGAGATTGCCGAGCACTATCGACGCCGTAGCCTGAGCGACCGTCAGGGTGCGATCCACCGTGGTCGCCGCACTGTAGTTTGCGTTACCGATCTGAGTCGCGCGGATGATAACCGTGCCCGCGCCACTCAGCGTCAGCGTACTGCCGCTCACCGACGCCGGGCCGCTCACCACACTGAACGTCACCGTCAATCCCGCGCTACTCGTCGCAGAAAGCGCAATCGGCGTCGCGCTGAACGCTTGGTTCAGCGGACCGGCGAACGTGATCGACTGCACGGCCTGCGCGACCGTCAGCGTGCGATCCACAGTGGCCGCTGCCGCGAAATTGGTATTACCGACCTGGCTCGCACGGACGATAACCGTGCCCGCGCCACTCAGCGTCAGCGTACTGCCGCTCACCGATGCCGGACCGCTCACTACGCTGAACGTCACCGTCAATCCCGCGCTACTCGTCGCAGAAAAAGCAATCGGCGTCGTGCTGAACGATTGGTTCGGCGGACCGGCGAACGTGATCGACTGCACGGCCTGCGATACCGTCAGCGTGCGATCGACATTAGTCGCCGCAGAGAAATTTGTATTACCCACCTGGCTCGCGCGGATAATAACCGCGCCCGCGCCACTCAGTGTGAGTGCACTTCCACTCACCGAAGCCGGTCCGCTCACCACGCTGAACGTCACCGTCAATCCCGCGCTACTCGTCGCAGAAAGCGAAATCGGCGTGGCGTTGAACGCTTGATTCGCCGGAGCGGCGAACGTGATCGTCTGCGCCGCCTGCGCGACCGTCAGCGTGCGATCGACGTTGGTCGCCGCACTGGTGCCAGCGTCACCGACTTGACTGGCGCGAATGATGACGGTGCCAGCGCCACTCAACGTCAGGGCGCTACCGCTCACCGACGCCGGACCGCTCACGATGCTAAACACGACGGTCAATCCCGCGCTACTCGTCGCCGAAAGCGCAATCGGCGTCGTGCTGAACGCTTGGTTCGCCGGGCCGGCAAATGTGATCGTCTGAGACCGTTTCGTGATCGTTGAAACCACCTGATCAGCGCTGGCGAAATTGTAGTTCACGTCGCCGGCCTGGGTCGCGCGCAGGGTGATCGCGTTGGTATCATTGGCGGTGAACGAACTACCCGTCACCGTGCCATTGCCACTCACGACTGAGAAGGTCGTCGCCAGTCCGCTGGTTGCGCTCGCGCTCAACGTCACCGGTGTCCCAACCGTCACCGCGCCGACCGCGGAAAAAGTCACCGCTTGATTTCCTATCACGATCAACTGCGGGGTAGCGCGGTTGAGGGTGGTGCCGTCGCCGAGCTCACCGCTGGTATTTTGTCCCATCGCCCAGAAGGTTCCGTCCGTCTTACCGAACAGCGTGTAGTCAGCGGCCGCCGTGACCGACGCCACGCCGCTGGTGATTTGCTCCGGAGTACTCCGATCTGTCGTCGTGCCATCGCCCAGCTCACCGACAATATTCTTGCCCACGGCCCACAAGGTGCCGTCCGTCTTCACAAACATCGAATGAAAGTTGCCCGCTGCGGCCGATGCTACGCCACTAGCGACCTGCACTGGCGCGCTCCGATCTGTCGTGGTGCCATCACCGAGTTGGCCGTCGGAGTTTTGCCCGACCGCCCACAACGTGCCGTCCGTCTTCACCAACATCCCGTGAAACTGACTCACCGCAACCGACGCCACTCCGGTGGCGACCTGCACGGGCGTGCTGCGACCCGTCGTAGTGCCATCGCCGAGTTCGCCAAAAAAATTCGCCCCCATGGACCAGAGAGTGCCGTCTGTTTTAAGATACATCGTAGAATAGTAACCCGCCGCGACTGACGCCACCCCACCGGTTATTTGCACCGGCGTATGCCGTTCCGTATTGCTGCCATCACCGAGCGAACCGTAATTGTTATTACCCATCGCCCATAACGTGCCGTCCGTTTTGATGAACAGGGCGTGATACTGTCCCGCCGCCATCGAGGTCACACCAGAGGCGATCTGCACGGGCGTGCTCCGATTGACCGTCGTGCCATCGCCGAGTTGGCCGTAAACATTCTGGCCCATCGCCCACAACGTGCCGTTTGCTTTCAGATAAAGCGCAAAATCGGTCCCTGCCGCGATCGCGACGACGCCGCTGGCGCTCAGGAAAGGCAGGCTCCGGTTCGCGCTAGTGCCGTCACCGAATTCACCAAACGTATTGTCGCCCATTACCCACAACGTGCCATTCGTCTTGAGAACCATCGAGTGCTGCCCAGCGGCCGCAAGGGCGGCAGCCTGGATGATAATTTGCACCGGCGTGTGCCGCACCGTCGTGGTGCCGTCGCCGAGTTGGCCGTGCGTATTGTCGCCCATGATCGACAGCGTGCCGTCAACTTTAAGATAAACCGTGTACGATAAACCCGCTGCCACTGACGCGACGCCGTTAGCGGCCTGCACGGGCGTGCTTCGATCACTCGTGGTGCCGTCGCCGAGTTGTCCGTTATCATTCGAGCCCGCGGTCCACAGCGTGGCGTCCGTTTTGATATACGCCGTGTGTTGCCCACCGGCCGCGACCGACGCGACGCCACTCGCGACCTGCACCGGAATACTCCGATAAGTGGTGGTGCCGTCGCCGAATTGACCGTGCAGATTGCCACCCACCGCCCACAACGTGCCGTCCGTCTTCACAAACATCGTATGCTGGCCGCCTGCTGCCGCTGAGGCCACACCACTCGCCACCTGCACAGGACTCGTCCGCGACGTCGTCGTGCCATCGCCGAGTTGTCCGACCGCATTATTCCCCATCGCCCACAACGTGCCGTCCGTTTTCACAAACATCGTGTGAAACCCACCTGCGGCAACCGACGCGACTCCACTCGCGACCTGCACCGGCGCATTCCGATCCACCGTCGTGCCATCGCCGAGCTGACCGCTCGAATTGTCTCCCATGCCCCACAACGTGCCGTCCGCCTTCACAAACATCGAGTAGTAGGAACCCGCTGCAAGCGACACCACTCCGCTGGCGACCTGCACCGGTGTACTCCGATCGGTCGTAGTCCCATCACCCAGCTGTCCGTTGCTATTATATCCTGTCGCCCATAGCGTGCCGTCCGTTTTGCCATACAGCGTGTGATAAAATCCCGCCGCGACCGCCGCTACTCCACTCGTCACCGGCACCGCCGTGCTCCGCGTAATTGTGGTGCCATCGCCGAGTTGTCCTGCGAAATTCCACCCCATGGCCCAGAGCGTACCGTCTGTTTTGAGATACAGCGTGTGCTGCCCACCCGCCGCGACCGAGGCCCAGCTAAAATTTATTTTCTCGAGCGTGTTCCGATAGGTCAGAGTGCGATCACCGAGTTGACCGTCGGCGTTATAGCCCGCGGCCCACAACGTGCCGTCTGTTCTCACCGCCATCGTATAACTGTGTCCCGCCGCCACCGCCGCCACTCCGCTGGTCACCTGCACAGGCGTGTGCCGCTCGGTCGAAGAGCCGTCGCCCAGTTGTCCGCTGGCATTGTCGCCCATGGCCCACAGCGTGCCGTCTGATTTCACGAAAACAGTATGGAAGCCACCCGGCGAAGCGGTCGCGACGCCACTGCCCACCTGCACGGGCGTATTCCGTTGAGTGGTGGTGCCGTCGCCGAGCTGGCCACTACTATTTTTCCCCATGGCCCACAACGTGCCGTTGGTCTTCACAAACATTGTATGCTGCTCGCCGGCCGAAACCGAAGCCACGCCGCTGGCGATTTGCACGGCCGTGCTCCGGGAGGTCGTCGTGCCGTCGCCTAGTTGCCCGGTATCATTCGCTCCCATGGCCCACAAGGTTCCATCCGTCTTCACATACATCGTGTAAACGAAACCGGCCGAGACTGAGGCCACGCCGCTGGCCACTTGAATCGCGGTGCCTTGATCGTTCGTGGTGCCATTCCCGAGTTGTCCGGCCGCATTCGACCCCACGGCCCACAACGTGCCGTCGCGCTTCACATACATCGTGTGATATCCACCCGCTGAAACCGACACCACGTTGCTCGCCGCCTGCACCGGCGTACTCTGATTCGTCGTGGTGCCATCTCCGAGTTGTCCGGAGGTATTGTACCCCGTTCCCCACAGCGTGCCGTCCACTTTAAGATAAAGCGTGTTCTCACGCCCCGCCGACACCGACGCCACCCCGCTGGCCACCTGCGTGGGCGTGCTCCGATTCGTCGTGGTACCGTCGCCCAATTCACCCTCTCCGTTGAAACCCGTGGCCCACAGCGTGCCATCCGCCTTGACATACATGGAGTGCCGGTAACCCGCCGAGACCGACGCCGAACGGGAGGTGATGGGCGCGGGCGTGGATCGAGTGACCGTGGAGCCATCACCGAGTTCGCCCGCCACATTGTACCCTACGCCCCACAGCGTGCCGTCGGTTTTAATATACATCGTGTGATACCAACCCACCGCGACTGCCGCCACTCCGCCGGGACCCTGAGCGGGTGAAAATTTCTCGAGGATCGTGCTGCCATCGCCCAGCTCACCGTAACCATCCTCGCCTGTGCCCCACAGCGTACCGTCCGTTTTGACGTATACCGAATGAAACCATCCGGCTGAGACCGACGCGACGCCGCTCGCGACTTGGACGGGGGTGTGCTGATCGAACCCGGCACCCACGCCGAGTTGACCGTTACCGTTAAAACCCATGCCCCACAAGGTGCCATCTGTTTTGACATACATCGTGTGCGAACCACCCGCCGAAACCGACGCCACTCCGCTCGCGACCTGCACGGCCGTGCTCCGGTTGGTCGTGGTGCCGTCACCCAGTTGACCGAAAGAATTATTTCCCATGGCCCACAACGTGCCATCCGTCTTGCGATACACCGTGTGCCACTCCCCCGCTGAAACCGAGGCGACTCCCGTGGCGACCTGCACGGGAGTGAGCTGACCCACCGTGATCGCGCCGTTGCCCAGCTGGCCGTAGGAATTATTTCCCACCGCCCACAAAGTGCCGTCCGTCTTAATATACATCGTGTGGTTATAGCCCGCGACCACCGAGACCACGCCAGTGGCAACTTGAACGGGAGTGTACCGTACAGTCGTGGTGCCATCGCCGAGCTGACCGTACGTGTTGTTTCCCATAGCCCACAAAGTGCCGTCCGTCTTGACATACATCGTGTGCACCCAGTTGGTCGAAACCGACGCGACGGCGCTGGCGATCTTGATCGGCGTACTCCGATTGGTGAGGGTGCCATCGCCGAGCTGACCCAAGGAATTGTCTCCCACGCCCCACAGGGTTCCATCCGTCTTGATAAAGAAGGTGCGCGCGTTACCCGCCGCGACCGAGGCCACCGTCTGCGCGACCGCGTGCGGCGCGGCCAAGCAACCGCCGAGTCCCACCAACGCGACGAGGCCGGCGCGGAAATTTCTCACCGCGACCGCAGCCGCGACCTTAATTCGCGGCCGACCGAAGAACGATTTGAACAAGACCCCGAAGCTGCAGACGAATTGATTCATCATAGTATGCGCGAAAAAAGGCGCAGGCACTCGCGCGGCACAATCCGGCAAACCTAGTAGTTCTACTAGGTTTCGCTGTAACTTCCCCTTGCCGCACTGCCGGGATGCTGTGAAGTGACACGATGAAACCGCCGCACGTCTCGTCCCGACTCCGCCTGATCGCGGTGCTGGGCCTGACCGTGGCCGGACTGGCCTGGTTGATCTTCGGCGTGGCCGGACAGCTCGATGGCATGCACAGTCCCGGCGAAAGCGACAACTTCCGGGCGGTATGGTTGCGCGATGCTCACGGCCAACTCACGATCGATGAAGTAGCCACGCTGCCAGAGTCGTCCTGGCAGCCGTGGGACAACCGCGACTCCCTTCGGACCAGGCATCGCGAGGCCCTATGGGCACGGGTTACTCTGCGTAATCCCGACTCTGAACTCTGGCACGCTGTAGTCTTGAACGCGGACTACAGCACCGACCACGTCGATTTCTGGACTCAGGCCCCCATCACGGCAACGCTGCCTGCCGATGGGCGGCCAGAAAAAACTTCCCCTCTTCCCGGAAGTTGGCGGCAACTGCATTCCGGCAAGGCGCTCGCGGGAAAAGACAAACCGCTGTGGGGACGAATCGCGTCGTTTCCCGTCGACGTCCCGGCCGGCGGGGAACGCGTGTGCTACCTGAGGGCGGAAAGTGTTTTCAGCACTCTGCTCCGGATCCGGTGGTGGCCGCGGGCTGAGGATTTTCATGCGGCGCAAATCCGCGAAGTGCTGACCGTGAGTCTGTGCTTCGGGGGCATGGCGGCCTTGTTGCTCTACAATACCGTACTCTGGATTCGACTGCGCTTTTCCGACATCGGTTACTATGTTGCCTATTCGGTGATGATGACGGGCAGTTTGTTCGTGGGCAATAACGGCCTGGCCCTGCTGGGGCTGGGCCTCGCATCGCCCGCCAAAGAAATGATCCTCGCCGAATCGCTGGCATTAAGCGGCGTTTTTGTCCTGCAGTTTGGCCGCTTGTTTCTCGCGACAGCCGACCGGTTGCCCAAGGCCGATCGAGTGCTGCGTTACCTGCGGACCGTGCTGCTCGGATTGGCACTGGGCGTGCCCCTGCTGGCCGTCATGCCCAATGTCGCCTGGTTGCGCGCCACGGTCATTTTCCTCGTCGTGACCCACGCCGTCCTGCTGGCGGTGGCCGTGAAAGCCTGGCGCGCAGGCGCCCACCATGCGCGATTTTTCGTCGCCGCTTTCGGTCTGCTGTTTTTGCTCACTGCCCCCGTCGCCGTTTTATTTGTGATCAAGAACATGATCCCGTGGCTGGGCCGGGAGTTGCTGGTGGGCTCGGTGCTGGAAATGTTGCTCCTGTCGCTCGCGGTATCGGATCGTTTCGTGCGGCTCCAGCAGGACAAACTCGCCGCCCAACAGCAGGTCATTGAGGAAGTCGAACAGCGGCAGGCCATGCAGGAAGCCTACGCCGACGAATTGGAACTCGAGGTGCGCGAGCGGACGAGTGAACTCACCGCGGTCAACGCGGACAAGGACCGCATGCTCGCAATACTCGGCCACGATCTGCGCAGTCCGCTTACCGCGCTCACCCAGATCGCGGGACAAATACGCAACGACAAACGCGTCCACCTCGACGAGCGCGGCACACCCGAAACGCTGCAAAGTTTCGCCGGTGAAGTCGAAGGCGCGGGCCGACAACTGCTGCTCCTGATCGAGGATATCGTGCTGTGGGCCCACCTCCGCGCCGAGGGGCCTCCGACTTTGAAAGCGCACCGGGCAACTTCGCTCGTGCTGCCCGCCGCCCACCTCCACCGCGCCGCCGCCGAGCGCCGTCAGGTGAGGCTCACCGTGGACACGCCGGAGAATTTGCTCGTGCAGACCGATCTCGTCCTCGCCCAAACCTTGGTGCGCAACCTCGTCGCCAACGCCGTGAAGTTCGCCCGCACACGCGTGGACATCACGGCCTGCGCGAACGGCGACGGCGTGCGCCTAATTGTCTGTGACGATGGACCCGGGTTGCCGGCGACAGTCGCGGCCAGTCTGCGCGGCGAAGGCGCATTCGCCAATGGCGGAATGGGCTTGCGGCTGTGTCAGGAAATCGGCGTGGCCTTGGGGGTGCCGCTCGAAGCCATTGTGCCAAGCGGTGGCGGCACGGAAATGAGCGTCACTTTACCCGCGGCAAAAGTGACCGGAGAAAATCGATGAACCCAGGAAAAAACATCACAACGAGCGTCCGCACACTGGTCGTGGAAGACCAAGGCATGTTCCGCGCGTTCCTCCTCCGCTGGCTGGCCGGGCAGCCGCAATTCAACGTGGTCGGCTCCGCTGCGAGCGCCGAAGAAGGTTTGAAATTGGTGCGCGAACAAGAACCCGACCTGTTGATGGTTGATCTCCATTTGCCCGGCATCGACGGACTCGAGCTCGTGCGGGCCGCGCGGCAAATCCGACCCCAAGTGCGTTCGCTGATTCTGACCTCGCTCACTGATCCCCTTGCGGTGACGCGAATCCGCGAAAGCGGGGTCGAAGGTTATCTCGAAAAAGACGCCAGTCCCGAAGAGCTCGGCGAGGCGGTCAACACGGTGATCGCGGGCCGCGAATATTTTTCGCGACGCTTCCGGGAAGCCATCGCCCGCGAAGGCCCCAAGCCCCTGGCCGTGGGAAAAATCCTATCGCGCCGCGAACAGGAAGTGCTGACGCAGGTGTTGGCGGGACGCTCCAGCAAAGAAATCGGCGAACTGATCAAGCTGAGTTCACGCACCGTAGAATTCCACCGCGCGAACATCATGGAAAAAATCGGCGCCTCCAGCTTGGCGGAACTGATCGCGAACGCGCGCCAGCTGGGGCTGCGCTAGGATTCCCCACGCGAGCGTTGAACGGGACGCAGCAACGAGTGTCCGCCAGCCCACGCGCACGTCGAGCCCGACCCACGCGGAGGCAATCAAATACAAATCATCGTGCTCGGGAGAGTTCACTGCACCAGCAGCACCACGGTGTCCGCCATTTCGAAGAAGGCGACGCCGTCCTCGAAGGCTTGGAGCGTATAGGTGTAGACGCCGGGTGTGGTCGGAGCGATGAAGCTGAGGTTCGCCGTGCGACTCGCGCCCGGCACGACGCCGTTGAGCGTCGGGAAGGCTAGGAAGGTATTATCCACATCGCGGAATGAGAGGTAGTGCGTCGCACCCCACGTGCGCGTGCCGCGATTGGTGACGTTCGCGGTGAAGTTGACCGTGGCGCCTGGCGATGCGGTGACGGGAATCGTGCTCGTGTTGTAACTGATCGCGTTGCCGAGCGGCAGCGCGGCCACGCGCACAATGACGACGTCCTGCGTGGAGAAAAATTCGATACCGTCCTCGAGCGCCTGCACGTAATACATGTAAGTGCCGGGTGTCGTCGGCGCGGTGAGCGTGAACTCAACCGTCTTAGTGGCGCCGCCAGCGGTGCCACTGAGCGGGATGAATGCGAGATAGTTGGACGCGGAGTCACGCAGCGAAACGTAGTGCCCCGCGCCCCACGCCTGCGTGCCGGCATTGCTGAGCGTATACTTCAAATTCAAGACGGCACCGGGCACGACTTCGTCGGGATAGCGCACGCGGTTGTAGACGATCGCATTGGGCTGCGCTGCGAGTGAAATAAGCGTCAGGTTCGCCTGCGTCCCGAAATTACCGACGCCGGTTTGCGACGCTTGCACGGTGTAGTTGTATGAGCCGGGCGTCGAAGGAACCGTGAAACTCAAGTTCACTGTCTTGCTCGCTCCGGGAGCGAGCACCGTGAGCGGCGTGGATGAAATCACGGTCCCGCTGCCATTCTTCAGCGACAAGATATGATTCGCACCCCAAGTCGCCGTGCCGGTGTTGGTCACGTTGTAAGTGAAGATAACATTCGAACCTGGTGCCGCACTGACCGGAAAAGTGGTCGTGTTGTAGGTAATCGCATTCGTCACCGGTGCGAGAACCGTGAGCACCACGGTCGTCTGCGTAGAGAAAAATTCCACGCCGTCTTCCAAGCCTTGCACGTAGTACGTGTACGTGCCGGGCGTCGTGGGCGCGGGGAAGTTCAAGTTGGCCGTCGTCGTTTCGCCGGGGAGAATTCCGATGAGTGACGAGAACGCGACGAAGGTATTATTCACGTCGCGAATCGAAAGATAGTGATGCGCGCCCCACGCTTTCGTCCCGACGTTAGTCACGAAATAATCGAAGTTGACGATCCCGCCTGCGGTCACACCGGTCGAAGCCCTTGTGGTCGCATACGTGATCGCGTTTTGTTGCGGCACGAGGACGACCAAGCGCGCTAAACGACTCGTGACGGATCCGGCAACATTGGTGGCAACGAGAGCGTAACTACCGGCATCGCTCAGTTGCACATTGGAAATTGTCAGAGCCGAACTCGTCGAGCTCGGACCTGAAAAATTAGTCCCACCTTTCTGCCATTGATATGTTGGTGCTGGTGCCCCGCTCGCCACAGTCGAGAAATTCACCGATGATCCGACAAAGGCAGCCTGACTCAATAGTTGGGTCGTAAACACCGGAGCGACCGCGGTCGCGCTCACGATAATTGTGCGCTGCGCGGAGACACTATTGTAATTTGTCCCGTCGGTCGGTGCCATCGTCACATTCAGTGCCGACGAACCGACATTTAAAACTGTACCGCTTGACGGAGTATAGGTAAACGCACCGGCCACCGTCGACGTGGCATTAAGCTGAGCACCGCTCAATGCGATCCCATAGATAATTCCGCCCGGTGCGGCCCAGGAAATGAAAGGATTGGCTTTCGCAATCACCAGTGAGTCAGAAACGGATCCCGAGTAGTTGGGATTGCTAATCGTGGCGACGACCGCGTACGTACCCGCGTTAGTCGGTACAGTCGTGGAACCATTGTAGGTATAACTCACCCCAAGCAAAGCGGGCGTGGTGGTGGCGCTCGCCCCGTGCATGAGTCCATCGTACGTGGCGCTCAATCCGCCGAGCGTCACGGTACCTGTGGCTTTGCTAATCACGAGCGTTCCGATGGCGGAACCCTGATAATTGGCATCACTGATCGTAGCCGTGACCTGATGTGAGCCCGCGTTGATTGGAGCGGACACCTGAAGATCATCATACGTGAAATTCACCGTCAAGGACGCCGGCGTCGTCACTGCCGTTGCCGCATGCGGTGCTCCATTATAGGTCGTGTTCAGTCCAGCGAGCGTCACCGTCGCGGTCGCTTTATTCATCGTCAGCGTGGCGGCATTACTGATCGCAACGGCGGCAGGATTGGTCGCCGTCACCGTGTAGGAACCAGCATCAGCCATCACCGCGCTGGCAATGGTGAAGGTCGTGTTCGTCGCTCCACTAATCGTCACGCCGTCTTTTGCCCACTGATAGGTGGGTGTCGGCGTTCCAGTCGCGATCACAGTGAAAGTGACCGAGGTTCCGAACGTCACCGCCTGACTGCTAGGTTGGCTTGTGATCACCGGTGAAGCGAGCTGCACCCCTTTGCGAATCGTGGAGTTACCGTAGTCCGCAACATACAGGTTGCCCGCACTGTCCACCGCCACCCCTTTGGGTGAGCTGAATCGCACGGCGCTGCCAATGCCGTCAGTCACGCCGGTGGCGCTCGCAGCACTGCCCGCCAGCGTCGTCACCACGCCAGCAGGCGTAATTTTCCGAATCGTATTTCCGTACACGTCCGTCACGTAAACATTCCCGGTCGCATCCACGCACAAGCTTTGAGGCCGCAAGAACCGCGCGGCGCTACCGATCCCATCCGCTGTTCCCGCACTGCCAGCGGTACCCGCCAGGGTAGTAACCACTCCCGCGGACGTAATTTTTCGAATCGTGTTATTATAGGAGTCTGCGACGAAGACGTTGCCAGATCCATCCACCGCAATGCCGGACGGCAGTACGAACCGCGCGGCACTGCCGGTGCCGTCTGTTGAGCCAACCATAGCAGCGGTACCCGCGAAAGTTGTTACCATGCCTCCTGCGATTTTTCGAATCGTGTCGTTATAGATGTCAGCCACGTAGATATTGCCCGATCCATCCACCGCCACG
>JANYFP010000331.1 GCA_025362555.1 Verrucomicrobiota bacterium | reverse complement strand
CACCGGTCGTTTGAAAACCTCGGTATCGACAAAGCGTAGCGCCATGACGTCCGCGTCGATTGATCGATTCGCCGTTTCATACACATTTCGCCAGATGTACACTCCCAAGCGTTGATACCGCCGGAAGAGTTCTTTGGGTTTGCCGACATCTATTTCAACCAGACGTGAGCAGGCCCGAATCGCCATGCTGCCATCAAATTTGTCATCCTTCGTCACGTACCAGAGGATTCTCGCGGGCGACTTGAGGCCGCATCTATTTGGCGCTCGATAGTAAACATGCTCGCGGTTGAGGGCCAGCATTGGGTCGGCTCCCAGCAGTTCTTGGTGAGCGAGTGCCTCATCAAAGAAGTGTTGCGCCCATTTGGGTTGGATCGGTACGCCAAAAGTGGGGATACCAGCGCCAATCACTTTAGCGGGCCAAAATACCCGTTCGACCTCCTCCGCCAACCGCGACGGCTCGGATCGCAACCGTGCAACCTCCGCTGCGATTGAGTTAGCCTCATGGATTGTGGACCCAGGCAACCGAGAAAGCTCATTCAGCACGTTATCCAAGGTTCCAAAAGCTCGAATGACTCCACGTACAAACTGGCCGGTAACTCGGAAGAAAGAGTGCTCCGAAAGAGCAGCTTCCGTATCCGGGGAGATGTTTGAGTCCAAGATCCTCACCCAAGACGCATTATTTTCGTTGGCGATCTGGATGCCCCGTAGCACTAAGTGACGATTCAGTGTTTGGCAAAGGGGCCCGGGCAAGACCCGCAACAACGGAATACTTACTGCTCCAGTCACACGTCGATCGCATGCAAGCAGTGCGATGATTTCTGAGCCATCCGTTACGACGAATGCATCCTGGTGGTCGGGGTAGGCAACTAATTCACGGAGGCTCTGGCGCAATTCCGCTAGACGTTCGCTCCCATGGCTTGGGCAAAATAATTCAGGGAGCTGCTCGATGTCTTCGGAGCGAGCTCGCCTTAGGGCGATATGTGAACCGGCAAGCCTAGCTGGTTCATACGCAGCTGCGCGCCGCAATTCATCAATCCGACTGATAAGTGTTGCTGGGTGCATCACCTCTAAGTCCAGCAGCTCGCGAATTTCTTCCGCGCGCTCAAGTAACCCGTCGTCGCGCGTCAGAAACACTTGAGCCTTGCCCGCAGCTGCCTTGCTCAAATGCGCACGATCAGATTTATCATCCGGTGTTTTGCCTTCCGCTAGCAATTCAAGAACCCGTCGCCTTGGTATAATCTGCTGCTTTTCCGGAGAGATGAGCATGCGACAAAGGCTTAAGCGCTCTCTGCAACGTCGTCGCTCGCTTTCCTCTTTGCAGCGATTGATCTCTTGGTAGATTTCATCGGTGATGCACAGTTCCAATTCTGATTGTAGCCAGTCCGCCGTTAGCGCTCGCGATTCCTCTCCTTGTAGTCGGTCGGAGATTAGGTCGTAATAGATATTGGCATCAATGGCCGCGCACACACGCACTTGATCGCCTGCGGTAGCCGAGAGCGAGAAAAGATCGGGTAAGCCGTGATCAAACCACCAATAAGTAAGAAGGTGTCCGTCTTTGCTACGCCCGGCTCGTTCGTGGACGGGACTGAAGCCCATTTTTGGCCAGAAACTCGTGGCAGCAAAATCGGCTCGGCAACTCAGCCCAATCCCGCGCAAATCTCGACTACGAGTGAGTCGCTTCAGTTCATTCACCAATGCACGGGCAGCTCCGGTTCCTCGCGCCGATTCGGTGATACACAAATGCACGATGACTCCTCGGTCACCCGAAATCCGAAACGCGACATAACCAGCGAATGCACCATGCTGGCAAATCCCCAACAAACGACCGCCAGAGGCAAATTCAACAAATGCACCCTCAGGGAAAAACCCGAGCGTGCTACTGTTTTTTCGCCACAATACTTTCGCCCCTGCGAATTGGGGTGAAGCGACCGATATGGGCTCAATCAAAAGAGAGGGAGGCGGTAGGGGAGCGGCCACAGATAATACTTTGAAGGAGAGATTGCGAAAAAACTGGCCCGAATGATTTTTAATCGGATCAATGTTCCCGCGGCAATCGGAATTATCGGGTAGGACCTACGTTGATCATAGACGGTTTTTTCACGGAGGCACAAATATGTGGTCGACGATCAGGAGACAAGTGCCGCACTAAGTGCTTTCGTGAGCGGGTCGGAGTGACATCCATTCATCCCTCAAGCCAGCAAACAACATACCACAAAGATTGACCCCATATTTTTTTTAACCCGCCGAACAGGCCGACCCTGAGTCTATCGAACGGGCTCACGATACCGTTTCAACTCAGTAGTGTTTTGTTTGCGCTCGCCAGTTGTTACTGGGTTGTAAGGATGATTGAGATCATTTGGACTTAGCCTCTTTCTAGAATTCAGGCCAGCGGCGGCCCAACAACGACCACGACAAATGAAATTCATGCTCAAGACGCTTTTGACGACAACTCTCCTCGCAACTCTACTGGGGGGATGCGCGGGCACCGACTTCAAGCAACCGGATCCTTCAGCCTTGCACCTCGGCGAGTCAACAACCGCTGACATTGTTCGAGTAATGGGCGAACCTAAACAGAAGGGTGAACTGCTTAAGAATTCACAACCGCTCAAACTCATGACGTACGTTTATGCCACGGTTGGCGGTCAAAGCTTATATGCAGGGGTTGTGCCGGCACGGGCGATGTCATTCACCACATTCCATGATGTTCTGGTCAGTCAGGATTTCATTAGCTCGTTCAAGGCCGATGCAACGGAGTTCGACGATAGCAAGATCCCCCTGATCGTCAAAGGCAAGACCACCAGAACCGAGGTAATCGAACTGCTCGGAAAGCCCAATGGGCAAGCGATCTATCCCATGGCCAAGACACTAGGATACCGGACAATCGCCTATTCCTACAGTCATGGCAAAGGGTCCGCGTTCAAAATGAAGTTTTACAGCAAAATGCTCACCGTAACACTGGATTCCAGCGACGTCGTTACAGATCTTGAATACGTCTTAAACGGTGAGAAGTGAGTCGATCCGAGGTTGCACGTCCTGATGCTTGACTGAGGTCGGAAAAAAAGGGCTTTCCCACGGGGCCAGGCCGCTACTTGTTAATTTCTGCTTCGTTGGAACTGGCGATTAGTGCGCGGGGAGAAACGGAATTGCTCGGCGGAGGACGATTGGGGGCAAGCGTGCCTGCCGTTTTGAAATAGGAAGCGGGCTGGGGTCAGCCCGCTCCACCTTTTGTCGGATGGAGTATCGCAGGGGGTAGGATCGGCTGACCGAGTGTTTGTGGCCTTTTGCTTTTATCCGTGTCGATCCGTGAAATCCGTGGTTAATTTTTCTGCGTTGTTCCGGCGCGGATCGCCTTGGTTTTTTGTCATTCACGCGGAGAGTTTAGGTCGGGGAAGGTCGCGGCCCAACCTCCGACTCATCATCATCCTTGAAATGGTTTCGAAGAGCGCGCTTATCCCATGTTGGGTAATCGGAAATACAATTTTAACAGGAGGGAGCAGAGAGCGCAGAGATTTAGTTTGTTAAACAGGCCGCGATCAGCGGCCTCCTCAGGACCAATAGCGGAGACGATTAGTCGGGGCGCTCGCCGTGGATTTCGCCTCACCTTTTGGCGAAATCATTAGCGGTGAAAAAAATAGGGATGGGGTGGTTGAAGCTTCAACTCACCGATTGCACTCTACCTCGCGGACGTCTTTCTTTGGTGGGGTGCGGCCCGCCGGCCTGATCCTGCCTCGCTCCGCTCCCGAACGAGTCTCCTATTTCCCCATGCAACCTTCTCCTGTTCCTCGTTCGTCGCGCACGTTAATCGCCAGCCTCGTCGTCGTCGCTCTGGTCTGTGTCGGCGGTTTCTTTTGGTGGCGCCAGTCGCGCGCACCCGGAGCGGATGGCGTGACGGCTTTTCTCAACCAGACCGTGGGCGGCGATCGGGTATTGTTTTCCGTGGAGAAACTTGAACCGCTCGCGCGGGGTGAGGCGGGTTGGAAAATGATCGTCCGGGCGAAGGCGCTGACCATTGAACCGCTCTACTCCAAAATCGATCCGGCGGATTATCTGGCCAAGAATCTCCGACTCGATCCGGCCACGTTGGGCGAAGCGCGGCGATTGCTGGCCAAGCCTGACGCATCCGCCCAACCGGATTTGCAAAGCGCCGCACCTTTTCCCACCGACCCTTATCAAGCCGTGCTCCTCCAAGTGACTTCGCCGGCTGGCACCGCTCTGACTTTCAATGGCGTGCTGGATGCGCATCGCGAGGACGGCGCCTGGAAATTCACCCTCGTCTCTGGTGGCTTTGAGGGCGGAGGAGCTCCCGGGGCGGCTCGATCCTCCTTCGGCAAAACTTCCTATGCAATCGGTGACGTGGGCGATGAGGCCCGGCTGCATGCGCTCCTCACCGAGTTCGAAGCTTTCGGCGGCCGCGTGGCCGGCCTCAGTCGGAATATCGAGTCCGCCCGCCTGGCGGAGCGCCGCAAAGCGTTCCTCGCCCAGATCGTAGCGGGCCGGGTTTTCGGTGGCACGGCCGTGGCGGCCGGAACCTCGCGTGAAACGCCGCTCACTCTCGAAATCACCGGGCGTCCCTCCGAGAACGAAGTGCGGGCGGTCGTGCGCAACGACAACAGTTGGCATATCGTGCGTTCGTTCCAAGGCACCTGGAGTGTGGATGATAAATTCGAGGATCCGGTCTTGAATCTCACGTCGCTGGCGAGTGAGGCGATCCGCAATGCGGGACCGGTGCTCGAGGCGGCGCAGGTCTGGCGATTCGCTTTGCACGTGGACGCGCAGGGAGAACTGACGGAGCAGAATCGTTTCTTTAAATTCCGGCTCCAGCCGCTCACGCCCGAGCAGGTCGCAACGGTGCAGGCTCGCGTGGAAGCAGATTATGAACAGGCCGTCGCCGCCACGGCGCCGGGTCTCCTCTATCTCGGCACCGCCACGTCGCGGACCTCGGGCGCGGCCGAAACGATTTTTTTGCGTTACAGTCAACGGCCACCCGGAAACGAATCCCTCGAAGCCACGCTTGAATCCACGACCCGCGGGTGGAAGCGACCGTTGCGCGGCGCGATCATGGCCAACGTGCGTCGGGCGGACGGCGCGCCCATCCGCCTGCAAGCTAAACCCAAGGAAGCCGCCGGCGAGGCCCCTGCAGGTTCTGTGCTGCGCGACCCGGGCGAGCTGAATCTTCGTCTCGGGCTCGAGCAAGGAGCGCTCGTCGGTGGAGATGAACGTTTCACGTACCGGCTCGCCGTGGCCACGCCCGCCGATCTCCAGCGCATTGAACTCAGCCGCCTCGAACGCGGGCGCCAACTCGAGGAGATTTTAAAAAGCGGGATCGTTTATGATGGGACTCTGCGCGACGACCGCCGCTATGGCTTGCCGGCCCGTCTGGAATTGACGCGTGTCGACCGGTTAGCCGGCGTGATCGCCGCCCGCATTCGTCCGTTGAACCAAGGGAGCGTGTCGCGGGAATTCCTCGGTTCCTGGGATGCCTTGGGCGATTCAGTCGTGCTCACGCTCAAGGATGCTGGGGGGGCGGACAAGGATTCCGATTCTAACGGACCCGTTTCTACGACTCGCGAAAACGTCACGCTTCGTCTGGAGCGCACCGGAAATTCGCTCACGGGCACCATCACCGGCGACCCCCGCTTGAAAGTGGATTTTCCCGCGGGAATTTTTCTGGCCGCGCCGACTGAAGGTAGCGGTCTTCCTGCCGTGCCCACGAATGAAGGCGCGTATTTACTGAGCAATGGAAGTTGGGAAATGTTGCCGGCGAACAATGGTCATGTGGTCACCGAGCCGGTGCCGGACGCCACCGAGGACGAAATGGCGGCCCTGACGCTGCAAGCCCTCAAAGGCGCAGGCGGGGGCGAGGATGTCGTGCCGAACAGCAAAAGAAAAATCAAGGAGATGGTTTCGTATTTCGAATTCGACGGGAAAATTCCGCCGCCGGTGGCTCCCGGATCTGCGTTGGTCCTCCTTTTCGTCGGTCCGGTATCAACGGCTGAACCGGCGATTGAATTGGCGCCGGCGAAAATTCTGGCGGACGGACGGCGCCGGATAAAACTCCCGGGAATTGCTCCCAAGACAGTTCGACTGGGAGATCAGCGGCTGGCCGCCTATGTCCGGTCGATCGCGCCCAACGCCATATTGTTGACCACCACCTCTGAGCTTCCGCCGGGCACCTATGTCTTCAACGCCGGGGTGGGTTATGAATTGCTGAGAAAGTGAAGGCAGCGCAGTTTCTGTAGACGTTAGGGGTTGTAGTCACCTGCCGCGTCAATGTAGCCACAGGCCTCCGTGCCTGTGATCTGTGGCCCGGCAGGCAGGGACGCCTGCCGCTACATCCCGAATCCGTGGGTCAACCTAACTCGGAAATGTCGTAGTGGGCAGGCCCCCCCCCCATAGGTTGACGGACGGAACGGAGTCTCTGTTTCCTCAGTTAACTCCTGTGCAAAAGATAAGCTGCTCAAATCCGCACCCTCGACAAATTGGTCGACGAGTTGGCCAAGGGTAAAGCGATGGAGAAAATCCTGAGGGCGTGAGAAAAACTAACGGAAGGGTTGCCCACAGAACACACGGAATACACAAAATTAATCCGATCATTTTTACAGGAGCTCGCGGAGAGAACTGAGACCGAGCCTACTCTCTGTTTCCTCAGTTAACTCCTGTGCAAAAGATAAGCTGCTCAAATCCGCTACCTCGACAAATTGATCGACGAGTTGGCCAAGGGAAAGGTGATGGAAAAAATCCTGCGGGCCTGACCTGCATCCGATCGAGGCAGTTTGACTACAGAGAGGAGGTGACCGCTAATGAGTTTCGCCAAAAGGTGAAACTTTAGAACACCCCTTCGACTCATCGTCTTCGGTGTGGGTTCCGGGGAGTCTGCTGATCGCAGACTGGTGTGTTCTGCCTGCGATTAGCGGCCCCAGAAACCCATGGGCGGAGACGATTAGGCAAAGCCGCACTTTCAAGATTCATCCATTGATGAATCCAATCAGCGGTTAGAATCTCCGGGTTTTGATTCTGTTTTGTAAGTCTGAGCGCGCAGAGTTCGCGGAGTTTGACGGTTTTGGTTTTCATCCTCTGCGCTCTCCGCGTCCTCCGCGTTAAACCGGTTCAGGTGTTTGTGCTGCCAGCGGCGAGACGATGCCCTTGTCGTTCACGTGGACAGTGCGCGCGAGCAGAATACTTCCCAGACCCGTCGCGACGGCAATCCAGCCGAGCCAATTAAAATGCACGAGATGCCCGTCGGGTTGCTTCGAGACAATCCAGCCGCCCAGCATCGAACTGATGCCCGACGCCAGATCGCGGGCGCAGCTCGTCAGACTCAGAAAAGCCCCGCGCCTGGACGATGGCACGGCCAAGGTCACAATCGCCTGACCGGGTACGAACCGTCCGCTTGCGAAAACGAAGAACAATCCCGCCATCGTCAAAGTCGCCCAGACTGGCAGCGGTCCAGCGTTCGCGATCGCCAAAATGACGACGGACGCGGCGAGCACCATGATGGTGAAGACGCGGTGACGGCCATAACGATCCGCCAGCCGGCCCACACGCGGGGCGGTGAAGACGCTCAACGCTCCGCCGATCAGGTAGACGAGGAAAAGATATTTCTCCGGCAGCGCTACGTCACCCACGAGATGTGGAGACAGCAGCGGGATGATACTGAAATGGCCAAGCACCATCACGGCCATGAAGAGGATGCCGCGTCCGGCATTGCTGTCGCGCAACAATTCACGGAAGGCCCGGCCCTTGTCGGCTCCGCTTTGCAAATGCCCGCGCACGGGTGGCACAATGCGAAACACGATGCACCACACGATCGCGCCGACTCCGGCGACGCCGAGGAAGGGCATGTGCCAGCCCCAGACATGGGCCAGTTGCAGTCCGACCGGAACTCCGATTGCCGCCGCGACGGCGAATGCGGTCATGACAATGCCAATTCCGGCGGCCCGGCGTTCGGGTGGCACCAGGTCGCTGACAATCGCCAAGCAAAGCGAACCCGAGACGCCGCCAAACGCTCCGCCGATCGCGCGAGCGATCAGCAATGTGTGGGCGTCGGACGCGATGCCACAGAGCAACGTTGCTACGGTGAAGCCGGCGTACGCCACCAGTAAAAGGGTGCGTCGATCAAAACGATCGATGAAAGGTGCACTCAGCAGGCCGACGATTCCCGCCGCGACCGAGTAGGCCGCGACCAACGCGCTGAACTGACCGGCCCCCAGATTCAACTCGCGCATCAATTGTGGCGCGAGCGGCATCATGACCATGAAGTCCATGATGTGGGTGAATTGAATGGCCGCCAGGACCAGCAGGACCAGACGTTCGGACGGAACTCGTGACATCCGGAGGATTATTCACGACTTCCCGATCAGAGCAACTCGGTCGAGGGATTTTCCCGCAGAAAGGCAGAAATAAATAGTCAGACTGTATCGCAGGCACCGGCAGACAGAAATTTAACCGCTGATGGTTTCTCCAATAGGGGAGGTCGAAACCTGCAAACACCCCTTCGACTAATCGTCTCCGGCTTTGGACTTGGGGAGTCCTCTAATCGCGGACTGTAAATCTATCAGATTCCAGCCCGCGGCTTGCCGCGCCGAAGCTCGTGCGAAGGCGGGTTAGCGGGCTCCCAGGAACCAAACCATGACGACGATTAGTCGGCATACACCTTCTTGTAAGGATTCACGTTAGTGAATCCATTAGCGGTTAAAAAATTCCGATCCGAACCGCCGATCCGCAGAGTTTTTGACCGCTGATAGTTTCGCCAAATGGGGAGGCGAAGCTTTTAAATTCCCCTTCGACTAATCGTCTCCGGCTTTGGACCTGGGGGAGTCCGCTAATCGCGGACTGGCTTAATTAATTAGTCCCTTGTCGCGCCGAAGCCCGCGCGTAGGTGGATGCGGCTTATTCCAACGGCTATTTAGATTTAGAGTCTATTAAATAATAGTTTAGCCGACAATTTGTGTAGGGCCGCTGCTTGCGGCGGCCTCGCCGGGTTGGCGTTGTGTCTGGGTTCGCACGTCTAGGCCGTCGCAAGCAACGGCCCTACATCGAAACGCAGCGGCTACGGTTTTATTGAAAACGCTCTAGCGTCAATAAGCGTAGATGAGCGGTTTCTCATCTGAGTTTTCCAGGTTCATCCGGGTCGATCGGTGAAATCCGTAGTCAATTTTTATGCGTTGTTTCGGCGCAGAGGACTTCGCCGTTGTTTGTCGCAACCAACCTGGTGTGCCCCGTTAACGCTTGCTGCGTTCCAGGGATCGTCCACCGGCCTTCGTCGGGGCGATTGTCCGGGTCGTCGCCCGGCAAATCGTCCCGACCGTTTTGAATGTCAGTGTTTCGCGTCCGAGGCCGGGCGTTGAAGCGGCTCATTGATCACGTCGAGGATTTGCAGTTCGCCGAGGCGGATATTTCCGGCTCGGGCGTCGTCGGCGTTTACGAGGACCGGTGCATTGCTCTCTCGGCCGATCGCCGTGCCGGCGGCCACCAACATCGTCGGCAGCGCTTGCGCCATCGATTTCCCATTGGCGGGAAGTCCGATCCGCGTCTGCCAATAGATGACTGGGTTGGGCGTGTTCGCCGACTTATATTCGAAGGCCGTAACGATGATTCCGTAAATGGCGCCACGCGCATTTTCCAGAATGCTCTCCGTCGCGCGCGAGCGAAAATTGCGGAGGAATACTTCCGGTCCCAGAATACCGGAGGGGGAGGGGCTCGCGATGTCCTGCTTGGCATTGTAGCCGAGAAACCACAGGAGGTCGCCGCTTTGTGGCTCCATGTATCCCCATTGCACGACCAGAAACAAGGTGGGCTCGTGCATCCCGGGGCTGCTGCCCAGGTAGCCTTGCTTCGCGAGAATCTTGGTGACGAAGAGGTTCATGTCCCGCTCCTCCGGCACCTGGTCACCGCGGATCGAACCGAGTCTGCAGCCCAATGATCGACCGAGGTAGTAAACCGGATTTTCCCGGTTCGGCGGCGTGAGGACGTGTCCCGCTGGCGTCGTGTCGGTGGTCACGATCGCATCGCCCCAGATGTTTCGAAACAGGACAAATTCGGCGCACCTGGCGCTCGGAAGTCCCGCGCCCCAAAGGCCGAGCATTAGCGCAGACGCAAACGCGAATCGAAGTGGGCGCATCGTGGAAAACATACGCGGAGGAGCAGATGCGTCAAATGCGATTACTCGGATTAGGCTGACGAATAATTGCTTGGTGCGTGTCGGGGGGCGACATGGCCAATTGGTTTTGATTCTCAAGGGGTGCAATACCCCGAAGCTAGCGTCGGCCTGGTCCGGTGAGGGCGGGGTGCCTTGCGTGATTGTAGCGGTTGAGTCCGGCTAAAATTTGAAATTAAATTTGATCAGCGCATCTCGCCCGGAGGTGATTGAAAAACGTTTGCTCGCACTCTCGAAAATCGTTCCTTCGCCATAGAAAAAGTTATCCAACGTCACCGGGTTGATGCGGCGCGGAAGATCGAGGGTCTTTTTCTCCGTTACCTTGATGGGCTCCAATTCAAGAATGCCTTCTGCGACGGGCTGATCGTTGAGGGGCTGATCATTTTGAGGTGGGTCAAGGTGTGGCACGGTGGCGTCATTTGATTTCACCGGAGCCTTGCCCGCGTCTTGTTTCAGCAACTCGGTGATTTGCCCGCGAATGGCAGAAGCAGGCAAAGAGACTTTGGGTTTCGATGTCGGCTCGTCCGCGGGTGCTGCCGGTGCCAGCGCTAGACTAAGCGAAAAGAATAGGAGATATGACCTTGCGTTCATCGATAAATTCTCAGGTTGCGGACCTACTGGTCTTAAATCTGTTCCTCGTTCCTGCGGGAAGGATGGCAGAGCAGGAAGACGGGTCAAACGAGCATACCGTCAAATGCTTCGCAAAGGAATTGAGGGGAGCGAAGGAAAGGCCGTTGTTTGGGTTTGTGAGGTATGGGGCGTTGCCCCAACGTCCCGTTGCGTGCGGAAGATTCGCGACGAACAACGAGCGCCGAGGACGATTGAGGGCAGTCGTCCCTACCGTTTGGCGAAGGGCCTTTATCCGGGTCGATCGGTGGAGTCGTGGTTCATTTTCTGGGTTGTGCCGGCGCGTTCGGTGAAACGAGCGATCTCTTTGAGTTATCTGAAGGTGAAGGAATGGTTATTAGGATGAGGGGTGAGGACACTCCGTTCACGCGAGGAGGTAAAGTCGGAGAATCTTGCTGGAAATAATGGTTTGTCCGGTATGGAGTTTGCTTAAATGGTGGAACATATGAGTCGTCGTTTCCGGATTTTTGGCGGGTTTATTTTCGGGGTGATCTTTAGCTTCCGGCTTGCGCTGGCCGCGTCGTCGTCGGCTCCGCCGGTCGATATTCTGCTCGCGGCGGCGAGCGATGCGGCATTGCAGCCGTTGATCGCAAAACTTGAGTCTCCACAAATCGAGACGCGGGCGGCGTGGCAGTTTTGGATCGGCACGCTCGCGGGAAAACGAGTCGTGCTCACGCGGACCGAGGGCGATCCGTTGAATGCGGTGGCGGCGACGACGCTCGCGATTCGGCGTTACTCGCCGAAGTTGGTGGTCACCTACGGCAGCGCGCGGGCGCATGATCCGGCGTTGCGGTCGGGCGATCTGTTGGTGAGTGAAAAATTTTCTGCTTTCGATGGTTTGGTTTCGTCGGTTGTGCCCTTGGACGCGGGCAGTGATTCACTGACCTGGCAAAAATTACCGCATCTCGTCGCGACGAAAGGAGAGGGCGAGACGGCGGTGTTTTTTTTCCCAGCCGACGCGTCGGCGCTGGCGGTGGCGAAAACGCTGGCCGCACCCCGTGGGAAAGTGGTGGTGGGCGTGCTGGGTTCCGCGGCGCAGGTTAATCGGGAGGTGGATCGCGTGGCGTGGATTCGTCGCGAGTGGGGGACGAGCAGTGAGGATGGTGAGTCGGCGCACATCGCCGGTTGCGCGCTCTTGCTGGGTGTCCCCGTGATCGGCTTGCGCGTGATTGACGGCACGGAAGCGGAAGCGGCCGCAGTGGCCTTAAAATTTATGGAGGCTTCGAAATGAAACACATCGTGCTTTTCCTGGTTTTTCTGACGGCGTTGCGCGCCGCTGATCCGGTCGACGTGCTGGTACAGGGCGCGGAAAATTTGGAGGTGCAGGAGATCGTCGCCGCGCTCGAGGGACCGGCGAAAATCACCATTGGCCCGTTTAGTTTTTGGACGGGGAAAATCGGCGGGCATCCCGTGGCGGTGCAACTGACCGGTCAGGCGCTGATCAATTGCACGACTTCGACCGTGTTGGGGATCGAAGAATTTTCCCCGAAGCTGATTGTGAATCAAGGGACGAGTGGAGCGCAGGCGCCCTTTCTCACGTTGCACGACATCATCGTTGGGCGACGCGCTTTGGATTATAGTGCAATGATCACGCCGGTCCGAGCGGTGGGGCAGGGCAGTGTGGCCTTGGCGTGGACGCCGGTGCCGCAGCGGTTGCGCGATCTTGCGACGGGCAAGTTGGTCGCGTTCGCCAAAGGTTTCGCGGGAGATGAGGCGGCGCTCGCGGTGGCGATGCGCACGCGGAATTCGATGGGCCGGGTGTTTCTTGGAGTGATCGGATCGGCGCACGAAGTAAATTTGGAGTTGGATCGGGTGCGCTGGTCACACGAGACATTCGGGATGGATGTGGAGGAAATGGAATCGGGTCATGTCGCGGCCATCGCGCACGCGTACGGTATTCGCTATATTGCGTTTCGGGTGGTGAGTGATGCGCCGTACGAAGGTGTGCCATTTTACCCGCTCGCTGCACGAGCCACCGGTTTGTTTACCGTGAATTTTTTGAAGAATCTGCCGCCGCTGTAGGGTGATTGGGGCAATTGTCCCTACCGGTGTTTGGTTTTCCTGCGCAGTGGATTTGTTCCCTGATCTACGCAGGACTGCGTATGGTGGGGTGGGCGGGAGTGCGGTAGAGTACGGCCATTATGGATGAAGTTCACACCAACGAGCCGATGCTGCGTCGAGTCGGGCTCAATGAGGGATTGCAGCACATGGCGGGTGCCGCGATTGGTTTTGTCGCGGTGGCGCTGCCGTTTCAGGGCTGGTTGGCTGCGGGTGCGTTGCTGGGTGGTGCCTTGCTTTGGGCCTTGGGGTATGTCGCGTTGCGTGCGGCGCGACAGCGGATTTGGTTTGGATCGTGGGATGCCCTCTCGTTTGGTTTTATTTGGAGCTACGCACTGGTTTTGGCCCTGACGTTGAAGATGATGTTGGTCCGCTGGCTCTGATTGGATCGGAAGAAGGCCGCGAGTATCGCACGCGTTAGGAGAAATGGGTTTTTACGCAGAGCGCACCGAGGAGCATTCCAGGAAATGCCCCAGAAGCTCCATCACGCCGCAGGTGAGTTAAAGTTTGAGGATTACCCTGGGGAAGTTCCGCCCTTCGCACTCCTTCCGGGCACAGCGATCTCTGCGACGAGATCGCTGTGCCGGAGCGGCGGATTTGTGACGTTGCAGTCCGGAGCGGCGTTTGCTCAGCTAGTTTTATGATTCTCGATTTCACCCAACTGCCCGCGCGCGATGCTTATAATTGGATGGTTAACTCGATTACGCCGCGGCCGATTGCCTGGGTGTCCACGATTTCGGCCGAGGGGAAAACCAATCTGGCGCCCTTTTCATTTTTCCAAGGAGTTTGCGCGCACCCGCCGACGGTGATTTTTTGTGGCGCGCATGATCGCGCCGGCAAGAAAAAAGATTCGGTGGTAAACGTGGAACAGGTGCCGGAGTTCGTGGTGAATCTGGTGCCGTATGCGTTGCGCGAAACGATGAATCAGACGGCGGCGCCGCTCCCGCACGGAGAGAGTGAATTTGAGAAATTCCAAATTGCCACCACGCCCTCCCAGCATATCCGCCCGCCGCGCGTTGCAAATGCGCCGATCGCCTTTGAGTGCAAGCTCGACCGGATCGTGGAACTCGGGGCTGGTCCGCTGGGCTCGAGTGTCGTTTTCGGCACGATCCTTTGCATGCATGTGAGTGAAGCCGTGTTGAACGAGCACGGTCTGATCGATCCGGTGAAACTGGATACGATCGGCCGGATGGGCGGGGACTTCTACACGCGCACCACCGAACTTTTCACCATCAAGCGCCCGACCTGATCGATCCGCCAGGAGACGGAACCTGACCTCCGCGCCTAAGTATACTATTAGTTTACATTCGGCGCGGAGAGTGACTTTCTAAAGATGTCAACTAATAGTATACTTAGGTCGGCGCGACGAACCCTCGCTGGAGTCCTGCTTCTCGTCATCCTCGTCGTAGTTCTGGTCGACCGGCATGGCGCCCTCCCTGCGCGATGATGGCCGCTGCGCCGCCCCGCGTCCACCGATCC
>JANYFP010000291.1 GCA_025362555.1 Verrucomicrobiota bacterium | reverse complement strand
GGATCGTATTGGACGTGCTCAATGCCTACCGCAGGGCGTTTGGTGTGTATCCGGCGGGTGAAGATAATCGCCAGTTTGTGAATGCGTTGCTCGGCGCCAATCGGGCTAAACTTCCGTTTCTCCCGCGCGATCATCCGCGGCTCAATGCCGGAGGGGAACTCGTCGATGCCTGGGGGACACCGTTTTTCTTTCACCTGAATTCGCGCACTTCGATTGAAGTGCGCTCGGCCGGCGCTGATCGATTGCTGTTTACCGCCGACGATTTTGTCGCCGGGAAGGCACCGCGCGTAGACGGGCCGTCGAGCGCGCCAGAAGACGAATCAGTGGGCAAGTGATCCTGCGGCCGGCCGCGAAATGCCGGATTTAAACCAGCGTTGCCTGGATTTTTTTTGAGAGCTTGGCCACCACGAGGTCGTAGCTGCATGTGATGCGCTTTTGCAGTGCTTTTTCTGGCAGTGCATCGAGGTCGCTCACTCGGACCCACATGCGCTTGGCGCAATAGGGTGCCTGCGCGATGCCGTCGATCTCCGTGAGCTCGTCGAACTCTTCCGGGGTGCATTTGAAAACGACTCCGTCGATCACCTCGCCGTCGAGCGCGAGGATGAGAAACATCTTCCCCGCGACTTTGAACACGAGGCACTCGCCCCATTGTTTGACGACACTGGTTTGTTTCAGCGCGAGCGCGAAATTCCGGAGTCGATCAAGACGCATGGCGGATGGTCGCCTGTCCGCCGCCGCCTACAGTTTGTAGGGCAGCGGGAAACGGCTGGTGAGCGCAATCACTTTTGCTTTCGTGGCCGTGAGTACAGCGGCTTCCTGTTCGGTGCCGATGGCGACGAGCACACCGTCGATCAAGTCGGCGATCTGCTCCATCTCGGCTTCTTTCATGCCGCGCGTGGTCATCGCGGGGGAACCGAGACGAATGCCGGAGGCTTGGAATGGCGACCGCGTCTCGAATGGCACCGTGTTTTTATTACACGTGATGTTGGCGCGATCGAGCGTCTCTTGCGCAACTTTGCCGGTCAGGTTTGGAAGCTTGGCGCGGAGATCGACGAGCATCAGGTGATTGTCCGTGCCGCCGGAATTAATTTTGTAGCCGCGGGCCGTCATCGCGGCGGCGAGTGCTTGGGCGTTTTTGATGACTTGGCCACTGTACGTTTTAAATTCCGGCTTGAGGCACTCGGCGAAACAGACGGCTTTCGCGGCGATGACGTGCATGAGCGGGCCGCCTTGGCCGCCGGGGAACACGGCCGAGTCGATGAGTTTGGCGTGCGCAGTTTTGCACATCGTCAGACCGCCGCGCGGGCCGCGCAGGGTTTTGTGCGTGGTCGTGGTGACGAAATCAGCGTGCGGGAAAGGCGATGGATGATGGCCGGATGCGACGAGGCCGGCGATATGGGCGATGTCTGCGAAAAGCAACGCGCCGACGGAGCGGGCAATTTCACCCATGCGGGCGAAGTCGATGATGCGCGAGTACGCGGAGGCACCGACCGTGATCATTTTTGGTTTTTCGCGCAGAGCGACAGCGGCGAGCTCATCATAGTCGATGAGGCCGGTGTCTTCACGCACGCCGTATTGGACAAACTGATAAAGTTTGCCGGAGAAATTGGCCGGATTGCCGTGCGTGAGGTGACCGCCATGGCTGAGATTCATGCCGAGGATTTTGTCGCCCGGTTGGAGCACGGCGGTGTAAACCGCGAAGTTCGCTTGTGATCCGGAATGGGGCTGCACGTTGGCGTGTTCGGCATTGAACAACAGCTTGGCGCGGTCGATTGCGATCGTTTCGACTTGGTCAACAAACTCGCAGCCGCCGTACCAACGTTTGGCGGGATAGCCTTCGGCATATTTGTTCGTCAGCACGCTGCCCTGCGCTTCCATGACGGCCGGGTAGGTGAAATTTTCCGAAGCGATCAGCTCGACGTGGTGGGCCTGGCGGCCGAATTCGCCGGCGATGGCGGCGTAGATGGCGGGATCGAGTTGGGCGAGGGGAGTGGCGTTAAGCGACATGGTGAAGAATACGAGAAAGAGAAGGCG
Organism: Verrucomicrobiota bacterium; assembly: GCA_025362555.1. Classification (GTDB taxonomy): domain Bacteria; phylum Verrucomicrobiota; class Verrucomicrobiia; order Opitutales; family Opitutaceae; genus Lacunisphaera. Next base: position 652 of record JANYFP010000291.1, on the reverse strand, counting down.
GCAGAGAACGAGACTATTTTTGCCGGACGAGTGTCTTAAGGAATGCGATCAAACTCGGAATAGCCTCAACCATTTCGTCCCGAGCGGCTTCGTAGGCTTTGAGCGAACCACCGTACGGGTCGCCAATTTCGCGCTCTGCTGGCGAGGGTAAGAACTCGCGAAGCAGGTAAAGGTGTTTGGGCGCCGGCTCCGCTTTGAGTTGGATGATGGAGCGGTGGGATTCGGTCATGCCAAAAACGGCCACGGCCCGGTCGAGCATGTCCTGGGTGAGGGATTGACTGCGATGCTCGCTGATATCGATGCCGGCTTTTTTCAGCGTCGTGACGGCATGTTCTGAAACCGGTTCGCCGTTGCGGGTCGAGACCCCGGCGGAGATAACTTTGAGCGACTTAAGCGGGGTGGGTTGGGCGGACAGAGCGTGTTTGAGCAACCCTTCGGCCATGGGACTGCGGCAGATGTTACCAGTGCAGACGACGAGGATGTGGCCGGGCTCAGACATTAAGGGATGCGTTAGGCTGGAGACTTTAGGGTTCAATGTTCTCATTTTCTGCCAACGCTAAGGTGCTACGCCATTGATGGGGTAAAAGTGCATCTCCACACCGTGAACCAGCCCATTGTTAAAGCTGCAGGTGTGGGAGCGATAGTCGCCTTC
>JANYFP010000284.1 GCA_025362555.1 Verrucomicrobiota bacterium | reverse complement strand
ATTGATGTAACCTTTCACCATGTCGGACACCGAGTTGATCATCGGAAACCCGGGAACCAACAATAACACCGAAGCCGCCATCGCAATCTTCGGATGCAGTCCCAGTTTATAAATCACGCCTTGCCCGGCGATTGACGTAGCCACAAAGGCCGAAAAGAAAAAGTTAACCAGCGGATTGAAATGACGGGCCGCGAACCACTGACGCGAGAGCATCGCCATCGAGCTGGCCACAAAGGTCAGTCCACAACCGATCCAGTCCAGACTGCGATCTTCCGTGATCGGCAGACTCAGCTGCGCCAAGCGGGCGAAAGAGGCACAAGACAGTCCAATAACCAAGGCCACTAGCCAGCGTGGATACCGCTGGGGCTTGATCGCCTCGATCCTCGGCCGATAACCTGCGCGATCCAACTCCCCGGCCTCCACCGCCAACATCGCGCGCTGCACCTCGGTGACCATATGCATGTTAATTCCGCGATCCTCGTTGCGACGCACCGTGGTGATGCAGTGATTCTCACTCAACGTCGTCACCGTAATCGCATTGGCCATGATCGCCACCTCCACGCTGCGCACGCCAAAAGCCAAACCAAGCCGGCGCGTGACGGACTCCACCAACGCGCTCTCCGCCCCGTGTTGCAGCAACACGGAACCCGTCTCGATGCATAGCCGCGTGATCTCACGCTGCACCGTTTCCGCGAGTGGAATCGGGAGAGGTGCACTTGTTTGGTTCGACGTCATGGAATGACCCGGATCATGACGACGATGTCAGCCGCGACAAGTCCAACCATAGATACTGCTCCCGATAGTGCGCCTCTCATCTCAGCCTATTCTGGTGCTTATAGTAGAGCATTTGGAACATTAAAGATGGCAACGCCGGCTGTCAGGTTGGGCAAAGCTCGCCAGCAAAAATTCCAGCGAAAGCATCACCGTTTGAATTGAGAAATTTTCGGAACCAAAATAGTGAATGATCACTGCGGCGCTCAGATCCCATCATCGCATGCCGCGCTTCCGATTGCTCCACCTGATGGCGAATCCGGTCCAAGCCAGCCACGCAATCGTAAGCACTGGAATCAGCCACATCGGTAGCTGGCGGCTTATTTCTGTCACGCTGACGCTGTGGGCCACTGCCACCCACCCGGCGAAGCGCAGGTTGAAAATCACCACCACGGCCCCGCCCGCCAAAGCCGTATGGCCCAGACTCACCCGAGCGGCGGACAGACCGGTTCGCCGCAATACATGACAGCACTGCCAGAGGCCGAGCCCGAGCATTGTTGCTGCGATAATCCCGATCCCAACTCCGTCATGCGCCAGCCACGCGAGATAAGCCAGCCACGAGCCGAGTGACACATTCACTCCCGCCACCATGACGATATAGTCGCGGACCTTCATCGGCGGAGGAGCGATTTCGGCCGGGCCTGCGGCTTGCTCGCCACCGATAAAATACGGCCGGATCATGGCGATGATCCACGTGCTCAAGGCGCAGGCATAGCACCACCAAAAGGCCGCCGTCGCAGAGAAAATAAACCTGGCACTCCACTCGAAATGGCGCCCCAACGCATCCACGGCAGCATCGCCGCCCACGGCCACGCCCAACAAAAGAAACCACGCCGCAATCAATCGGGTTATTTTTCTCACCCGCAATCGGCGATCAGAAGTGGTGGCGCGAATCGCCAGCCATTGAGCTGCGATGCCACCCATGGAACCGATCAACGGTGCCAGCCACACCGTAAATAGGCCGGCTTTCGCGGTCGCCGCACCCTTCGCCGCCGCACCCCATCCGGCCGCCGCTGCGGGACCGGTGGCAAACGGCAGAGCGGCAAACACCGCATGGGAAAACGCCGGCTTGGGCGCCGTGCGCGTCAACGCACTTTCCACGAACGCCTGCACTTCTTCCTGAAGTAATTTGCGGCCGCGCGACAACCGTTGCTTGACCACCTCTTCCGATAATTCCAAGGCCGCCGCCACGCGCGCAATGGACTGATGCTCTCGATAAAACAGGATAAGGGGCTCCCGGTAGATTTCCGGAATCTGAACGAGCGCCCGCCACATGATGGCTTCTTCATCGCGTGTGACCGCCTGGTCCGAAGGCAGCGCTTCCGGCGCGGGCGCATGCTCCGCCGCCGCCAGAGGAGCGGCGTGTTGCATCACCTCGCGACCGGCGCGGCCCCAATATTTTTGTGAGCGGTGGCGAACAATTCCACACAGCCACGCGCGGAGCTTTCCTGGCTCGCGCAAGAGCCGGAGATTCCCCCAAGCCGTAATAAAGGTTTCCTGCGCCAAATCCTCGCTCTGGCTCACGTTACCGGTCGCACCGTACGCGACCGAGCAAATCAAGGTTTGATAGCGCTCAACGATTTGTCGAAACGCTTCACGATTTCCGCCCAGCGAACCGGTCACCAATTCGGCATCACTGATTTTTTCCGGAGCACTAATTTCAGTTGTAGTCATATTACTCTACACGTCCCCGAAATGAGCCCTGAGGTGACAGGAAATCTTCCGCGCCCTGGGTTTCACATCGTCCATTTTTAAATCGTCATCATAAAAACCGTTGCATGAACGGCTGAACCTTCAGCCAGGCGTTAAGCTCATCCGCCAGCAGCCGGTGTTCCGCCGCTCGCGGATGATTTTGCGTCCAATGCGTAAACACAAAGTGGCTCGTCGCCTGATCCGTTTTCTCCAATTGTTCGACTGCGGCAAGCCACGCCTGGCGCAGCGGCACGCTTTGCGAACTGCTATACATGCCACCCATGAGCAGCACGAACTGCGCCCGGGGATTGGCCCGGCGCATCGCCTGCACCAAGCTGATATATTCTGTGGTGAAGTTACCCGGCATCGGTTGTTGGCGGGACCGCGGGAAATCGTCATCGTTGTCCCCAAGATTTATCAATAACACGTCCGGTTGCCAGGTCTGGTCGGCCAGCGCGGAATCTTTCCGCGGATAATTTCGATTCCACATTTCGCCCGCCGTCACGTCGATCCAGCCGGTGACGATGCCAATGCCACTCACGGCCTCGCAGCGCAGTTCGGCGTTAAATTCCGCCGCCGTCAGATTCGCGTAGGTGAGCGCAAAGTTATGAGTCCGCCGATCATCCCATTGATCTTTTGCCCCATCCTCCGCGCAAGCGCCGGTGGTGATCGAATCGCCATGAAATTCCATGCGCAGTTTGTAGTTTGCTGCCGCTGGCAACCACGCGCGCGCGCCCGTTTCGAGTTCCACGCCGGCGAAGCGCACCTGACCGGCAAGCGCCTCCGTGCGTTTGAAGATCGTCAGCCGATGCCGCCCCGCCCCCAGCGGATGCGGCCACGTGATTTCGCCGGTCGCTCCAGCAGAAACGCCCATGACTTCGTTGCGGTTATCCACCTGCACGTTGAAAAAATTCTGGCCCGTGGCGTCTCGCCAACGAAGGACGAATCGCGGGCCTTCGAAATCAAGCGCGATCTGACTCCCCTGCCACACGACCACGGGCGCCTCTCGGTTAGTGAAATCCATGCGGCCTTCGAAATGGAATCGCCGGTCGCTCGCCGGAATAAAATTCCGGGCCGGTTCCGTCGGGCGAATCACAGCGGAATCCGTCGGCACCGCTGCCAGCGCGGTCATGGACATCGTCAACAAACTCAAAAAGGCCCACCAGAAAAATCTGCATTGCATCCACGCAGTCTGCCGTTCCGCAGTGGCGCCAGCAAGCGCAGGCTTTGCGTGTTCGCCAGGAGATCGTCATAGCTAAATTAGCCCCGTTCTCCTCCGGCACATCGGATAATCTTCGCGCTAGATCCGCGCAATCTGTTCGGCCCGCGTCAGCTTCTGCTGCAAACTGGGTAGATGGGAAAACACGTCTTCGCGCGTCAGCCGAATCGTCGCCAACACTTCCTCTTCCATCGTCAGCTCTGGTACTGGTTCTCCCGTGCAGATCGCCGCGCGCAGCAGTCGCGCGGCAAAGAGAATCGACGCGAGGCGGTCATAAGGCTCCGGCGCGTCGAGCGGATCGTATTGCCGCCGAACCGTCTCGATATTTTCTTTCGGAAAGCTCCATTTTTTCAACATGCATGCTCCCGCATCGGCTTGGGTAAATCCGAGCAGCACGAATTCCGCGCCACTGAAGTCGAGCGGGAAGCCGCCGTCCGAGAAATTTTTGCCGATGCTAGCGGCGTACTTATTGAACGCCTGTCGGCCGATGCCGTGCAACAATCCATTCATGAACGAGGCCGCCGTGTCCTCACTGAGGCATTCGGCAATCAATTCGCCTGCGAACGCGCAGACCACTGATTCCCGCCAGGTCGCGATCGCTCCACGACCATAAGCCGCGAGCGGCTGGGCGACCACTGAACTGGAGGCGGCGATCGATACCACTTGGAATACTTCACGAAAGCCAATGCGGTTCACCGCCTCCTCGATCGTGTGGCAAGGTTGACCGCGGCTGTACCAGGTGCTGTTGCTGATCTTGATGACCCGAGTGGTCATGGCCGCGTCGAGCCGCAAGAGCGCGGCGACGTCATCCAGGTCGGAATTCACATTGGCCAGCAGCGCCTGCAACCGCGCCAACACTTGAGCCGTGGGCGAGAGCGCGCCGAGGGCGGCGACCAGTTGATCCGGGGTGAAAGAGGCAGGGGCGGCTCCTGATGATGACATGATTGAGTAGTTGGTGCTTGAGGTGCTCTGGTGCAAAGCAAAATACCCCGCGCAAAAAACGAAAGACGAAAGAAGCCGCGAGATTGCTCGTCCCAGTCGCCAATTTCACGGGAGATTTTGTATTTACTCGAACCAACCCTTTCACTTGGTTCAGGCGTCAGATAAAGACCGATCAGCGTCCGTGAAATCCAGGCTTTAACCTTGCTAAACCCGATTGCGGCTTCACGCCTGACTCTCACTTAGCCGAATGATTCAACGACGAATAACGATGGCGGACATCGCCCGTGCCGCGAAGGTCCACCACACGACGGTTTCGCTCGCACTCCGCAACAATGCGCGGTTGCCCATCGAGACTCGCGCACGAATCCGCGCGATCGCCGAACGCCTGGGATATCGGCCGGACCCCATGCTCTCCGCGCTCAATTTTTACCGGTCGTCAAAATACTCGTTGAAGAACCCGCCGTCCATGGGTTTCATCATGCGTTCCAGAGTGGATCGGCCGTTGGACTCGTTTTACGCCGACGACCAATTCCTCTCCGGCGCCCGCCGGGCGTGCGACCAGATGGGCTACCAACTGGTTGAGTTTCACCTCGTCGGCACTCCGGGGGAAGGCGCACGCCTCAGTCGCATTCTCCGCTCGCGAGGAATCGGCGGCATCATCCTCGCTTCCCTTGATACCGCCATCCACGAACTCAATGTGGCGTGGGACCAATTTAGCGCCCTCTGCATCGAAACGCAGCACCTCGGGCTTTCGCTCCATACCGTGGGCAATAACCAAATTAGCGGCACGCGCACTGCCGTCCGCCGGCTGAGTGCGATGGGCTATCGCAGGATCGGGCTGGCGGTTGGAGCCGTGGAAGAAGCGACGTTGAAAAACCCCTTCTCTGCCGGTTATTTGATCGAAGTCCATCGGAGTGCGG
>JANYFP010000274.1 GCA_025362555.1 Verrucomicrobiota bacterium | reverse complement strand
CTACAGATGCGGGCCCTGCCGCGAGAATATCTATTTCAGCCCGCACCTGATCCGCGAGAATTCGGGCGAGGCGCAGGTCATCGGGTGCATGCAGATGCGGTGCGACCGTAATTCGCATCTCCGGAAACCTCTTCTTCAGCCGCTCAAAATTTTCCGGGAGATAAACCGTCAGCGCCTGACTCGGGCCGAAAAAAAGCGGCACGAGGATGAAATCATTTTGTCCGGCCGCCAGTCTGCGTTCCAGGGCGGGGACCAAAATCTCTGCTGGCTGGCCATTGAGCAACTCGGACTTGATGCCGGAAGAATGCAGCAGGGAAATGGGCTCCACGGGTTGCTGCAGACGCCGGCTAAGCGCCGCAGCCAATTCGCGCAGCGTGAGCGTGGCGGCGGGTTGCAGCGAACCGTTGTCGACGAGGAGGGTCAGGGGGCCGGCGGACATCAGCGCTGATTATTCCAGGCCCGTGACGTTCACGTTATTGGCGTATTCGACGGTGAATTTAACCGTGAGTTCGCGTTTCTCGGCGGGCTTCAAGTCGAGGGTCCACTTGAGCGTGCCTTCGTCGGTGGGTTTCACTTCTTTGGCGTCGGGCGAGAGAAGTTTTACGACGACTTTTTCGTTGAGTGAAAGTGGGACTTGGTCGGAGACGATTATCTTTTCGGTGGTCCGCTTGTTGTTTTGAATCGTGATCAAGTATTCGTACGTGATGCGTTTGCCGGAATTTGTGAGGCCGGTGTCTTCGGTGAATTTCTGGATACGTTTGTGTTTCACGCTGATGCCTTCGTCGGCGCCGAGGGCGAGGTCGAATTTTTCGCCGGACATCACGGTGCGCAGGCTGCTCGTGGCGACGAAAGTGCCGTCGAGAAATACGTTCATCGCGCCCGCGAGCAGCGGGAATTCGGACGTGTTAATGACCTTCGCGGTCAGGTAGGCGGTAGCAAGACGCTTCGGGGTGGTGAGGTATTCGGGATTGGAGGCAAGCTTGGCGGAGGTGATCGGAATTTTTTGCGGGGAGTTTTCGCTCGGCACGCTGGCGGCGGTCGCGATTTTGAAGGACGCGCTGGTGGCGCCGGCTTCGAGGGTGGCGGTGGCCATCTCGGCGTCTTTGAGATCTTGCTCAGGAGCATTGCTCGCCATCGCGTCAGTGCTCATTCCGCCGATGGCCATTGGGGCGGGAGCGGATTTGGCCATACTCATTTCAACTTTTTGACGGCGGGTTTCATAGCCTCGCGCGGCGACCGGATCGAACACATCCAGATTCCACACGCCGAGCACCGGGGCAGCGCCGCCCAGACCAGGGCGCGCGGTCGATAAGGTGAGGGCGACGTCTTTCCATTCTTCCCCGGTGTTTTGGCGCACGACGCCGAAATAGCCGAGAGCTACGGCGCGTTCGCTGCTGAGGACGCGCGCGTCGTAGCTCGGCGACCAACTCGCGCCGGGGACGGTGTACGAGAGTCCGACTTCGAGGTTGCCGGCTTGCGCGGCGGACACGCGCACGGTGACCGTTTTGTAACCGCGGCCACCGGCACCGCGCACTTCGTTGAGCTGCTTTTGTGCGGTGGTGATTTTCGTCTGCAATTCCTCGCGCTGTTCGTCGAGGCTCGCGCGTTCGGTGACGAGTTTTCCTTTTTGCTCAGTCAAATAATTAAGGGACGCCGTGAACTGATTCAATTCGGGTCGGGGGACGTCCTTGGCTGGAGGAGCGAAGAGAGCGGCTTCCATGCGATCAAGCATCGTGCCTTGCGCTTGGAGAATGCCGGCACGGTCATCGAGGCCACGCACTTGTTTAGCAAAGCCTTTCAGTTGATCTTCGAGTTCCTTGACGCGGGCGTTCGGGGTGAAGTCGACGTAGTTTTGCTTCGAGCTGACATCGAGGATGAGCGCCTGGGCAGTGCCTTTGCCGCTGACTTGGAGGGAGCGTTCGTTGAGGGCTTCGGGTAAGTTCGCGAACACAAGTTCAGTGGTGCCGGAGGTCAGATCGACCGTCGCCGTGCGGGTAATGACGGCGCGATCAGTGTACACAGTGACTGCGGTGATCGTGGAGTTGACGGGTGCGGCTGTGAGTCGGAGCGCAGTAAAGAGGAGGGCGAAAAAAAGAACCGGACGGGATGTTTTCATGGAAAATGGATTGTTAGCGGTGACGTGATGACGATCC